>NZ_JBCLNI010000007.1:0-141292 GCF_039062885.1 Blautia sp. 2227st1_G12_2227SCRN_220401
ACAGGTTCTGTCCTCGATAACTAATGACATATCTTATATCAGTTTTTTCTGTTTACACAAAACTTGAAACGCTCTCGCCATTTTGGCATAAAACGGGGCTGCCGCCCAGCAAAAATATTTGCTAATGCGACAGCCCCCATATCAGATTTCTTAATTCCATTACCGTAACGGTCACAGATATCCCTGTATTAATCTTCAAAACAGGTGATCACATAACGCTCACTTTCCATGATCACATCAGAAACATTGTCTCTGTCCCAGATCGCATCACTGATGATATCTTTCAGCTTATCATCCATAACGATATTAAAATTCTCCTCGATCACCTGAAACGGGACTCCCTCATTCTCCTGTGCATACTCCATGATAAAATCAAGAATCTTCTCTTCCATACCTTAAAATCTGCCTTTCTGTAAATACTAACGTTTAATATATTACATCAGATTTCCGCAGATGTCCAGATATTTTCCAGCCATGTCCATGCAGTATTCCATAAGATATTATGCCAGTATACACACCCCTTTACATTTCGTTCTATATCAGAATCTGGTATGTCGGTTCACATATTTTGCTTTATATTTGGAGTACACAATGGTCTGATCCTTGTAAAGGCCATAATATCCCGATGCTGCATAGCTGATAGATACTGCGATCAGATAGAAGGATACTCCCTTAAATCCAAACATTTCAAAAGCGATCAGGATCGAAGTAATCGGACAGTTGGTCACACCGCAGAAAACTGCTGCCATTCCGCAGGCTGCACAGATCGACGGAGAAATTCCCAGAAGATTACCCATCACACAGCCAAAGGTAGCTCCAATGCAGAAAGAAGGTACAATCTCTCCCCCGCGGAACCCTGCGCGCATAGTCAGTGCTGTAAGCACCATTTTCCAAAAAAAGGCGAAAGTATCCGCCTGTCCGTTTTCCACCGCTTTTTCAATAAGCTCCGCACCAGCGCCCATATATTCATCTGTTCTCAGAATAAAGGTGACAACAATGACCAGGCAGGCGCCCACTGCAACCCTGACATATTTATTCTTAAACCATCTGCCATAAAGTCCTGCTGCACCATTCAGCGCAATACAGAACATAATGCTGACAATTGCACAGCCCAGAGCGATCACTCCCATTTTCAGGCCAGTTTCCACAGTCAGTGCCGGAATATCCGTCACATGAAAACTTTCCGGTGTGACTCCCATTCCGGCTGCAAATCCGGAAGCGATCAATGACGCGATCATACACGGCATCAGTGCTGCATAATACATCACGCCCACACTGACCACTTCCAGCGCAAAAACTGCCGCTGCCATCGGTGTTCCAAACAGCGCGGAAAACGCCGCGCTCATGCCGCACATGACAATTACATGACGGTCCTCCTCGTCCAGATGGCTCCATCTTCCAAGCTGGTTGGCAATACTTCCTCCAAGCTGGATCGCTGCTCCCTCACGTCCCGCAGAACCACCGGTAAGATGAGTCAGCGCCGTTGTGATAAAGATCAGAGGCGCAGAAAGGATTGGCACATCATCTCTGGAACGCACGGTAGAAAGAACCTGATTGGTCCCTCCATCCTCTTTTCCAAGCTTCTCATACAAAAATACAATGACAAGTCCGGATAATGGCAGCAAAAGAAAAATCCATTCATGCGCCTTCCGGTAACTGGTCACTGCCTTCAACGTAAAAGAAAACAGTGTGCTGGCAGCACCTACGATACATCCTGTAATGACAGCAAGAACCAGCCACTTGATCAGATTTGAGATATCCCGGCTGATTCTTGCACTGTAATAATATAAATGTTCCTTTAATCTTTTGTTATGATCGATCCCCATGTTCCTTCCCTTCTTTTCTTTACTGTCTGCATTATACTAATTATACTACATTTTTCCTCTCAGTAAAAGCAGGAAGAGAAAGCCCTGTTATTTTTTCTTCCGTGAAATATGCCTGTGTATCAGGATCGAGAATACACTAATCATCACAAGAAGCACTGCGGAGAGCCAGAATGCCGGAGATCCGGGATTCTTGATATTTGCTCCAAATATCGTGGCTAGGATAACTCCCGGAAATGTTCCCAGCATCCCGCCCAGCATATATACTTCAAACGGGATCTTCACCGCGCCCAGAAACAGGCTCACTGCATCCCCGGGCAAAAAATTCAGCGTTCTCATAAAAAAAGAGATATACAGCGGATTTCCGTTCTGATAGTCCACCACTGTTTTCAGCTTCGGATATTTGGAAGTAAGATTCTCCACCATGGAAGAGCCGGAAAAACGTCCCATCCAGTAAGGAAGTGCCAATGTGACTGCTCTTCCCAGAAAGTTCACCAGAAGTGCTGTTCCTGTAGAAAACAGATGCCCTACAGCAAGCTGCAGGATCGCAATGGGGAATACAAAGGAAACACTTTTCACGGCATAAAACACAAGCATAAGCAATGCAGCCTTAACAGGTTCCTTCGGCGTATAGCGCAGAATCTTTTCCACAGACAGATCCTCTCTATAACGGATACAGAAAAGGAGAAGCACAAGAAGGAGCACCGCCGGCAGATATTTTCTGATGTTATCAATCATTTTTTTCATGGTCTGATCCCTCCGTTTTCAAAAAAAGAGCACCGGCACCTGTTTCCGGTACCGTGCTCTTTCATAAGTTCTGCTTTTTTAAGTTTCAGGATCAGCAGCCTTTCTTCGCTGCCTTTCTCTCCTGGTCTTCCTTCCACATTTCCTCTGCTACCGGCTTCCAGTTTTCAGCATACCGGTCACATTTCGCACAGAGATGCTCTGCACTCTCCGGTGACTGAAGATCTGTGGAATGTGCTCCGGATTTTTCTACCATTTCTCTCAGCTTCTGCGGATTTTCAAGCATCGGGCATGGACGGTACATATTGTCATTAAACGGCTGTCCGTCATGATATGCCATCATCATCGGAGACTGCAGTGCTTCCAGAAGTGTTTTCTCGCGGATATTGGAATCAGAATAATGGATAAACACACATGGATCGATATCGCCGTTTGCATTGATATGCAGATAGCGACGGCCGCCTGCAATACATCCTCCCACAAACTCTGCATCATTCTGGAAATCCATGGCAAACAACGGCTTTGTTGCACGGTATTTACGGATACGCTCATAGGTTTCTCTTCTCTGTGCAGGAGTAGGAAGCAGCTCCGGTGCTGCATCATTTCCAACCGGCATATAATGGAAATACCAGATAAAGTACGCTCCAAGATCGATCAGGCTGTCGTAAAATGCCTCTGATGTGATAGACTCGAAATTTGCACTCGTATAACATGCAGAGATACCAAATACAAGCTTCTTCTCTCTGAGAAGATTGATGGCCTTGATAACCTTCTGGTATACACCATTTCCTCTTCTGCCATCTGTTGCAGTCTCAAATCCTTCCAGTGAAATTGCAGGAACAAAGTTTCCTACCCGAAGCATATCATTTGCAAAATCCTCATCGATCAGTGTTGCATTTGTGAAGGAAAGGAAGATACAGTCATTATGTTTCTCGCAAAGACGGATCAGATCCTTTTTTCTTACAAGTGGCTCTCCGCCTGTGTAAATATACATATAAACGCCAAGCTCCTTACCCTGGCGGATGATGTCATCGATCTCATCGTAGGTGAGGTTCAGCTTGTTTCCATACTCTGCTGCCCAGCATCCTGTACAGTGCAGGTTACATGCACTTGTTGGGTCAAGAAGGATTGCCCACGGGATATTACAGCCATATTTCTCACGGCATTCATCCTGTTTCTTCCAGCCTGCAAGATTTGCATTGATAAAGAAGTTTGCAACCAGAGTTTTCATAACATGCGGATCAATATCAGTTACCAATCTATGAATAAACGGATAATACGGATGTTCCGGATTAGAAATGGCTGCGCGGATCATTGCTCTCTGTGTAGGAAATCCACCACCGGAAAATTTATCTGCCCAGTCCATGATCTTGATAAAATTCTTATCCGGATCTTTATAAACATAATTGAATGCCTGTTCAAGTCCGAATTTCTTAAGTGTGTTCATTGCGCTCATACTATCTCTCCTTATTTCTCTCAATGTAAATATGCAATCTAGCTAAACGGACATCTTCATTCCGTCACACTGCATTTCGAGTACCAAAGCTTTCTTACTATCTTTGCCTGACTCATGGTGTTACTGTACGTTTTTTCCATTTGAATAACAATAGACAATATAATTGGCATGACCAAAAACTAGGCAAATCTGTTAAAATGCCTAAATATTATTGGCATTTATTCTAAATAACATTCGTTATTTTTGTGCATACTTACTTCACGATGTTTATCCATATAAAAAACACCCTGGCAAAGGCAGAAATATCTTCCGCCCTGCTTCGGGTGTTTTTGATTTATCTTATTACTTTACTACGATATTGATGATCTTCTTCGGTACGTAAATCTCTTTGATGATATTTCCGGAAATCTTATCTGCAACTGCCTTCTTTCCTTCGGCAATCGCATCTTCTTTGGAGATTTCTGCCGGAATACTGATAACAGCCTTGGTCTTGCCGTTGATCTGAACCGGAACCTCGATCTCATCATCCTTCATAAGCTCCTCATCGTGAGCCGGCCACTGTGCATGGAAAATGGAATCCTCATGACCAAGCTTCTCCCAGATCTCCTCTGCAATATGAGGAACAAATGGCGCAAGAAGAATGGTAACTGTCTCGATGGTTTCTTTGTCAACAGCGCCGTCATTCTGTTTTGCGATAGCGATCAGCTTGTTTGTGTATTCCATAAATCCGGACACTACGGTATTCAGGCTGAAGGCCTCAAGTCTGCTGGTGATATCGTATACCATCTTATGACGGGTCTTCTCCATCTCTTTGGTAGCCGGGATATCTTTCTCAATGCTGTCAAGAGCCAGATTCCAGAAACGTTTCAGGAATCTGGATACACCATCGATTCCTCTGTCATCCCATTCTGCATCCAATTCCGGCGGTCCTACGAACAGCTCATACATACGTAAGGAATCACATCCGTAATCATTTACAAGATCATCCGGTGAAATAACATTTCCTTTGGATTTACTCATCTTGATTCCGTTTTTACCTGTGATCATACCCTGGTTGAACAGCTTGACAAACGGCTCATCGAAATCAATAGCTCCGATATCATACAGGAACTTGGTGTAGAATCTGGAGTACAGAAGATGAAGAACAGCATGCTCTACACCACCGATATACATATCTACCGGCAGATATTTATCAGCTTTCTCTTTGGAAACCAGTTCTTTATTATTCTTATTATCTACATAACGGAGGAAATACCAGGAAGATCCTGCCCACTGAGGCATGGTGTTTGTCTCACGTTTTGCAGGAGCACCACAGCATGGGCATGTGGTATTTACCCACTCGTCAATAGCTGCAAGCGGTGACTCTCCGGTTCCTGTCGGCTGGTAGCTTTCTACCTCCGGAAGTCTTAACGGAAGCTGATCCTCCGGTACCGGTACCGCACCGCATTTCGGGCAGTGTACGATCGGGATCGGCTCACCCCAGTAACGCTGACGGGAAAATACCCAATCTCTCAGTTTGTAGTTGACAGTCTTACGTCCGATACCCAGCTTCTCGATGATATGCGGTGCTTCCTTCTTCAGTACGGAAGATTCCATTCCGTTCCACTCACCGGAGTTGATCATGGTTCCGGAAGCCTCTGTGTAAGCTTCTGTCATATTCTGAATTTCTTTACCATCTTTTGCGATAACCTGGATGATCGGAATATCGAATTTCTTTGCGAACTCAAAGTCACGGTCATCATGAGCAGGTACACACATGATAGCACCTGTACCATAATCAGCAAGTACATAGTCAGAAAGCCAGATTGGAAGCTTCTCGCCGTTCAGCGGATTGATCGCATAAGTACCTGTGAACACACCGGTCTTCTCTTTATCCTGAAGACGGTCTACATTGGATTTCATGGAAGCATCAAAGATATATTTCTCTACAGCCTCTCTTGTCTCGTCTGTTGCAAGAGATTTTGCAAGAGCATGCTCCGGTGCAAGTACCATGAATGTTGCTCCATGAAGAGTATCCGGTCTTGTTGTATAGACCGTGATCTTCTCTTCTCTTCCCTCAACCGGGAAATCGACCTCTGCGCCGTAGGATTTGCCGATCCAGTCTGTCTGCATCTTTTTAACCTTCTCCGGCCAGTCCAGTTTATCCAGATCACTTAAAAGTCTGTCTGCATATTTTGTGATGCGGAGCATCCACTGACGGAGGTTTTTTTTGGTAACCGGAGTGCCACAACGCTCGCAGCATCCGTTTACAACCTCTTCATTTGCAAGACCTGTCTTACAGGAAGGGCACCAGTTGATCGGGAACTCCTTCTCATATGCAAGCCCCTCTTTGAACATTTTTACAAAGATCCACTGTGTCCATTTATAGAATTCCGGATCTGTTGTGTTAACCTCCATATCCCAGTCATAGATCGCTGCGATATCGTTGATCTGACGTTTGATATTTTTGATGTTTGCTGCTGTAGATACTGCCGGATGAACACCCATCTTGATGGCATAGTTCTCAGCCGGGAGACCAAAAGCGTCCCATCCCATCGGATGGATCAGGTAATAACCCTGGAGCATTTTATAGCGGCTCCATACATCAGAGATCACATAGCCTCTCCAGTGTCCTACATGAAGACCGTTTCCGGACGGATACGGGAACATATCCAGACAGTAGTATTTCGGTTTCTTGCCATCATTGACATTTACCGGCTTTTTCTCCCAGTTTGTGCGCCATTTCGCTTCGATGGCTCTATGGTTATAAGGTGCAGCCATTTTTTTATTCCTCCTGACAAATTACTCAGTATTAATACTTTAATGCTTTCACACACTGCTATTAATTTTAACTACTTATGATGTATTTGTCAAACAAAAATCCAAAAACAGCCTTTTTCCATCAAAATATACATGAACCTGCAATCCTGGCCTGGTTTAGTTGACGCTTCTTTTTTCACATGATATAATTTCCTGCATGTATTTTCCTATATTATACATACCATACATATTTATCTTAGGAGGGAACGCATAAATGAAATCTTTTTATTCCTGGTACCGGAAGCATATTACCGGTGCGATCTTTACAGGACTGATCCTGGGTATCCTCACAGGACTTTTCCTGGCCGGACGGTTTGAACCTGTCCTCACTGTGACCAGTCTGATCGGAAGTATCTACATGAACGCCCTGAACATGATGATCTTTCCCATGGTCTTCTGTTCCATTGTCATTGGAATCTGTTCCATCGGAAACGCACGTACTACCGGCAAGATCACTGCAGCATCCATGATCTATTTTCTCTGCACAACGGCACTTGCCAGCCTGTGCGGACTGATCATCCCGAGACTGATCCATCTCGGAAAGGGAGTCAAATTTGAGATGGCAACAGCCGATATCCAGGCTACAGAAATGAGCAGTATCCTTGACACCCTGAAAAACCTGATCCCTTCCAACCCGATCGCCGCATTTGCTGACGGAAACATGCTCCAGGTTCTGGTGTTTGCCCTGATCATCGGTTTCACACTGATCGCAGTCGGTGAAAAAGGAACTCCATTCCTGAATCTGATTGATTCCATTAATGAAGTATGCATGAAGATCATCACAACCATCATGTACTTTACACCCATCGGTGTTTTCTGTACCATCGTACCGGTTGTGGAAGCCAACGGAACTGAAACGATCATTTCCCTTGCAACACAGCTTGTCATTCTGTATGTGGCATTCTTTGGCTTCGCTATTGTAGTGTACGGTTTCTCTGTAAAGCTGATCGGCAAACAGAGTCCGCTGAAATTCCTGAAAGCGATCCTGCCAGCAGCACTGAACGCCTTCGGAACCTGCTCAAGCTCCGCAACCATTCCATTAAGCAAGCAGTGTATGGAAGAAGAAATGGGCGTATCCAACCAGATCACCAGCATCGCCATTCCTCTTGGTGCTACCGTTAATATGGATGCTGTATCTATCCTGATGTCCTTTATGATCATGTTCTTTGCAAACGCCTGCGGGATCCATGTAAGTATTCCTCTTATGATCATTATCCTTCTTGCAAACGTACTGCTTTCCGTTGGTACTCCAGGTGTTCCCGGTGGTGCTATCGCATCTTTCGCAGCACTGGCAACTATGGCCGGACTTCCTGCCGGAGTTCTTGGTGTTTATATCAGCATCAATACCCTCTGTGATATGGGCGCCACCTGTGTCAATGTTATCGGTGACATGGCATGCTGCTCTGTACTGAAAAATGTTATCAGGATTGAGGAAGAAGCATAAACAAATCTTTCTGAAGTGTTATTTAAACAGAATGCGAATTACTTTACATAAAAAATTTTATGTAAAGCAGTAATAGCAAAAGCCGTAAGATATATGTTTAAGAAACTTTCACATATACTTACGGCTTTTCTGTTTATCAACTGTTCACATCCTGTATTCTTTATACTGTTTAACGTAAATGATGTAACACAGAAATTTATATTTCATTTTGCTGACTTTATTTTTTCAGAACACGGTAATTTTCTTCTCTATCGTAATCCTTATGGACCCCATCGTCCTCATATAAGGTATACTCCGCACCTTCATATCCGAGAAGCTGCATATTTTTTGTATCCAGAGCTGCCACACATTCCGCTGCTTCTGCAACCGGAATACATTTTCCCTTCCGGATAAACAACGGAATCTCATTCAGTGCCACCTCTACATAATGAACACCCTTTTCAAGGATCTCCTCTGCAATGGTTCCATCCGGAAGGAATTTCACAAACTTCATCTCCTCCGGAAGATATACATAACGGCCTCTTGCGTTCTGTTCATAAACCGGAGCGATCATGATCTCATTTCCAAGAAGCAGCTGGTCTTCCACATGTACAGCAATCTTATCCTCCGGATAAACAAAGCCCAACGGCCGGAAATACATATCATCGTTCAGAGCCGCCTTCATATATTCACTGTAAAGATATGGAATAAGACGATATCTTACACCGATCACATGACGGAAATCTTCCACATTTTCAAACTGGTAGCATTCCTGCTCTCTGGTACCGATCGCTGTATGATCACGCATCAGCGGTGTGAATACTCCAAGTGCCAGGAAACGAAGCAGCAGTTCTCTTGTTGTATCAGCGCCAAATCCACCCAGATCTGCTCCTGCATACAGGAAACCACACATATTCAGAGATGGCATCATCTTCAGGTTCAAAAGGATATGAGCCCACCAGGATTTATTATCGCCGGTCCAGATCCCACCATAACGATGCATACCAATATAGGATGATCTGGAGAACATCAGAAAACGTTTTTCCGGATCGATCCGTTCAAAAGCCTCCCCTGCTGCTCTGGTCATATTGTAGCCAAACAGGTTATGGACTTTGTCATGGCGGATCTTTCTGCCATCCACATTATGGTAAAATCTCCGATAATCTTCCGGATTGTTTGCAACATTGCGAAGTGCACTCTGCATCTTCCAGATATGGATCTTTCCTTCCGTATCTTTTGCAAATTCTCCTGCAAGCTCTTTGACCTCTTTCATTCCCTCTGTGGAATAGAAGATCGCTGGCTCATTCATATCGTTCCAGAAACCGTCGATTCCCTTCTCGATCAGGAAACGGTATTTGTCACCGAACCATTTTCTGGCATCTTTGTTCAATACATCCGGAAAATGAGTATCCCCCGGCCATACAGCAGCTACAAAATCACTGCCGTCCTCTCTCTGGCAGAAGTAGCGGTTTTTAACACCCTCCTCATAAACATCGTATCCCGGCTCTACCTTGACGCCGGCATCGATGATCGGGATCAGACGGATATCCTGATCCTTCAGTTCCTTTACAAATTCCGGAAAATCCTGAAAATTCTCTTCACTTAATGTAAAGTCCTTATAAGACTGCATATAATCAATATCCATATAGATCATATCAATAGGAATATGATTTTCACGATATCCAGCTGCAACCTTCCGGAAATCCTCTTTTGTAGTATAGCCCCATCTGCTCTGGCCAAATCCAAAGGCAAATTTCGGCGGGATATAGCTTCTTCCGATCACATGACGGAACTGCTTTACAATATCATAGGGACTCTCCCCTTCAATCACATAAAGCTTCAGGTCTGCATTTTCGCAGGTTACCTTCATGGTATCCATTCTGGTATAGCCAATGTCAAAGGTGATCGCTGCCGGATAGTCAAAAAACATTCCAAAGGTTTCTTTTCCGGACACAATGATAAGATTATGTGCACCGTACAGGGAATGTTTATCCTCTGTATGCTCCGGATCATCGGTACAGTTACTGGTGTAAATGAATCCTCTCTTGTTGATACCGCGGTTGGATTCTCCCAATCCGTAGACGATATCCTCTTCATCCATGATATAAGTAAAAGAAAATCCATCTTCTGCACAGATTTCTCCATATCCTGGCTTTCCTTCTGCTGTCTCAATGTTTTCTGTCAGTGCCTCAGTCTCAAAGGGCTCTCCATATACATATTTTTTTATCATTTTTCCCTCTCCTGTTACAGATTTCTGTAAAGAACAAATGCCTCATAAGGTTTCAGGACCACTTTCTTTCCAAAATCCTTTCTTCCAAGATTTGTGATCAGACATTCTGCATTTTTCTGAAATTCTTCCGGAATTTCCATTTCTGCCACATGCTCACTGAAATTGCAGACTGTGAGAAGCTTCTCTCCCTCAAGAGTTCTGGTATATGCAAAAATCTGATCATGATCTCTGTAAAGTGCCTCAAAAACACCGTAAACGATCACTGGTTTTTCTTTTCTTAAACGGATCAGCTTCTGATAATAATGGAAAATAGAATTCGGATCTGAAAGCTGCTGCTTCGCATTGATCTCCTTATAATTAGAGTTTACCCTGATCCATGGCGTTCCCTCCGTAAAGCCGGCCTGATGAGAATCCTCCCACTGCATTGGTGTTCTGGCATTGTCACGTCCTCTCAGCATCAGGCACTTCATCATATATTCCGGTGTATAAATACCTGCTTCTGTATATTCATGGAAATACTGAATACTCTCGATATCACGATAATCCTTAAGCTCTGTAAAATAAGCATTGGTCATTCCAAGCTCTTCTCCCTGATAAACATAAGGAGTTCCCTGCATCATATGAAGACAGGTTGCCAGCATCTTGGCTGAAGTTTCCCTGTATGCCGGATTATCATTTCCAAATCTGGAAACACTTCTTGGCTGGTCATGATTTCCAAGAAACAGACTGTTCCATGCTTTTCCCGCAAGCTCTTCCTGCCATTTGATCATAACCTTTTTAAATTCCTGGAAATCGTATTTCTCGGTAGTCCATTTACCATGGTCTGATCCCTGGCCCTCTACATGCTCAAACTGAAACACCATGTTCAGCTCATTTCTGTCCTCACCTGCATATTTCTGTGCCTCTTCGATAGTCACACCGGAGGTTTCTCCAACTGTCATCACATCGTATCGGGATAAAACCTCTCTGTTCATTTCCTGAAGAAACTCATGGATCCTCGGGCCATGGACGCAGTAAGGACCAAAATCACCGTATAATCCTCCATTCATTTCTCCATCCGGATATGACTGATCCTTGGAGATCATGCTGATCACGTCCATTCGGAAACCGTCGATTCCTTTTTCACACCAGAAATTCATCATATCGTAAACTTCCTGACGAACCTTTTCATTTTCCCAGTTCAGATCCGGCTGTTTTCTTGAAAACAGGTGAAGATAATACATCTCTGTCTGAGGATCATACTCCCATGCAGGTCCTCCGAACGCACTTCCCCAGTTATTCGGTTCTTTTCCATTCACCGGCTCTCTCCAGATATAGTAATCCCTGTAAGGATTATCTTTGGATTTCCTGCTTTCAATAAACCAGTTGTGTTCATCGGAAGTATGGTTTACGACCAGATCCATGAGGATCTTAATGCCCCGTTTATGCGCTTCTTCAAGAAGCTTTTCATAATCCTCCATGGTTCCATATTCTTTATAGATCCTGCGGTAATCGGAAATATCATAGCCATTGTCATCCTGCGGAGATTCCAGCATGGGTGAGATCCAGAGAACATTTACTCCCAGTTCTTTCAGATAGTCCAGTTTTTCTATGATCCCGGGAATATCACCAATTCCGTCTCCGTTGCTGTCCTTAAAACTTCTCGGGTAGATCTGATAT
The DNA here is from genome assembly GCF_039062885.1 of Blautia sp. 2227st1_G12_2227SCRN_220401. Lineage (NCBI taxonomy): Bacteria > Bacillati > Bacillota > Clostridia > Lachnospirales > Lachnospiraceae > Blautia > Blautia sp. 2227st1_G12_2227SCRN_220401. The sequence goes on from NZ_JBCLNI010000007.1 coordinate 12,135, forward strand.
ACCACGCTTTCTTTCCACCAGTTTTTTTTCATGGTAAATTGCCTCCTTTTTCTGTTGATTCTGAAATCAGCATATCCTATCCCACCTTTAAAATCAATAAGTTTCTCGTGAAACTTAAATTACTGCCAAACTTTTCTGTTTTTTTTATGCAGTTTTAACAATAAAGCACTACTGGCCTCTAAAAATAATTTCCAACCGTATTTCGATGATGTGCCAGGAAAAGTCATCACAACATAAAAAAAGAGATCCTGCTACTCTTTTACAGAATCTCTCTTTACAAGCCAGACAGGGCTTTTTACATTTTTTTCGGCAGGTTCCTTTCCCTCTGCCATAAGAAGCAGCTTCCGCAAGGCCAGAACTGCTTTCTGATGAACATCCTGATGAATGGTGGTCAGCTTTGGCCTGACGATCTGCGCATAAAAATTATCATCAAAGCCGGTAATGGAAATCTGATCCGGAATCCGAATTCCCCTGTCTGTAAAAAAATTGATGGCCTCCACAGCTGTGTAATCCGAAGAAAATGCCAGAGCCTTTGTCTCCAGAAAATGAGGCAGCAGCTCTTCATATTTTTTCAGTCTGCGCCGGGGTTCCTGGGGAACCACCACATAGCAGGAGCGGCTGCAGAAGCCGCCATTTTTTTCCATAGCCTGTTTGAATCCAAGCCATCTGGCATAATCACTGTCCTGCTCTGTTTCCGCAACAAAAAGTGCCCGGTGGTATCCACAGGAATGCAGATATTCCCCAATCTGATATCCGCCGGAATAATCATCCACTCCTACATTCTGAAAGCTATATCCACCCTTCGGATAGGCATCGATCAATACCATTTTTTTATTCAGCTTTCTGGAAAGCTGATGATACTGTTCTTCATTATACCCTATAATGATAAGACCCTCTACATTCCAACGGGATGCCATATCTACCACATTATCGATCCGTTCACCGCCAATGAGCATAATATAATAGCCTCTGTTTTCTGCTTCGACCTGCAGCGTTCCGGTGATCTCTCCCACAAAAGAATCCTGCAGAGACTGCATACCATGAATGAAGGAAAAACCAAGAACCACTCCAATGATCCTTGAGCCGTGTCCGGATAGCATCACAGATCCCATGTGGGGAACATAATTCTGCTCCTTCAGAATCGCCGTGATCCGGTCAATGGTGCTCTGTGAAACCCGTTTTGTATTTCCATTGATCACATTGGATACGGTTGTACGACTGACACCTGCCATATCCGCGATATCCTGCAGCCTTATCATTTCATTGAATACTGCATCAGCTCATAATGAAGCTCACAGCCCTCATAGATTTCTGCCGGAAGTAATGCTCTGGCAACTACTTTCAGTTCCTCCTCCGGCTGATCCACACGCTTCAAATGTGCATAATCTCCGTCAATCTGTTCCACGATATAATCACATACTAACATTTTTTGTCCTCTCTCTTTTCTTTTTTGCTCATACTTCAATAACCTGTATGAGCGCAATTCGTTTTTCTGACTGCTTATTCACGAACGCATCTAAAAACAGGCTACAGCAAATGCTGCAGCCTGTCAACTCTTTATTCTGCCCTCAAAAAATATCTCTGTTTATTCGTCAGCACTGTCAACCTTGCTTGCGCGTGCCGCGATCTCTTTCTCCTGGATATCATTAGGAGCCTGCTCATAGCGTGCAAATTCATAGGAGAAATCTCCGCTTCCACCGGTCATGGAACGAAGGACAGTGGAATAACCATAGATTTCAAGAAGCGGAACATCTGCCTCAATGATGGTATTTCCTTCGTGGTCCGGATTCATTCCGAGAACACGACCACGTCTCTTGTTCAGATCTCCCATAACATCACCGGTATATTTATCCGGAACTGTAACCTTCATGGAGATGATCGGCTCAAGAAGTACAGGAGACGCTTCCATAAAGCCCTTCTTGAAGGCAAGGATAGTTGCCATCTTAAATGCCATCTCAGAAGAATCTACCGGATGATAAGATCCATCGTAAAGGGTTGCCTTCACACCAACAACCGGATATGCAGCCAGAGGTCCCTTGAGAACACATTCCTGAAGTCCCTTCTCAACAGCCGGGAAGTAGTTCTTCGGAACTGCACCACCTACAACTACCTGCTCAAATACATAAGGTGTCTCCAGATCGCCAGATGGCTCAAAGCGCATCTTAACGTGGCCATACTGTCCGTGTCCGCCGGACTGTTTCTTATGTTTGCCTTCTACATCTGAATTCTTACGGAGTGTTTCACGGAACGGAACCTTCGGTTTGGAAAGCTCCACATCCACTTTATAGCGCTCCTTCAGCTTGCTGACAACGATATCAAGATGCTGATCACCCATACCGTAGATCAGGCTCTGACGGTTTGCACTGTCATTGACAACCTTCAGTGTTCTGTCCTCTGTCATCATCTTGGCAAGGGACTGTGCGATCTTATCCTCGTCGCCCTTTTTCACTGCCTTAAATCTCTTATATGTATATGGTGTGGAAAGTATAGCCTTTGGATAAAGGATTGGATTCGCCTTGGTTGCAAGGCTGTCACCGGTCTGTACACTGCCAAGCTTGGCAATGGCACCGATATCCCCTGCAAAAAGCTCCGGAACTTCGATCGGTTTGGAACCTTCCATGACATAAAGCTTGTTTACACGCTCCTCTGTTCCTTTCTCTACATTAAGAAGTGTATCATCGGATTTCAGCACACCGGAGCATACCTTGATCAGAGAATATTTACCAAGGAACGGATCCGCGATAGTCTTAAATACATAGGCGGATTTTGCCTTGGCAAAGTCATAATTGGCCTCAAAGATCTCGTTAGTCTTCTGTGCGATACCATTGCAGGAACGTCCGCTTGGGCTTGGGAAGTAACCGCAGATATCATCCAGAAGGTTAGATACACCGCGAAGGTTCACCGGTGATCCCATGCATACCGGAACAATACTTCCATCCTGTACATTGGTTGCAATAGCGGCGGAAACCTCCGCTACGGAGAAGGTATCTCCCTCGAAATAACGGTCCATAAATTCTTCGCTTGTCTCTGCAACAGACTCCATCAGAGTTTCATGATATTTCTCAAGATATTCTGTCAGATAATCCGGAACCGGGCATTCTTCCTTGCCGGCCTTATCAATATATCTTCTTCCTGCCTGCTTCACAACATTGACATAACCTACAAACTTACCATCCTCACGGATCGGGAAATGAAGGGGAGCGATCCTCTTGCCGTACAGCTCTGTCAGCTCTTCCACGACCTCACGATAGCTGACATCATCCACGTCCATATCTGTAACAAAGATCATTCGCGGAAGTTTATATTTCTCGCAGAGATTCCATGCCTTCTGTGTTCCAACCTGAACACCGGCCTTACCGGAAACAACGATGATCGCTGCATCTGCGGCACTGACTGCCTCCTCAACTTCTCCCACAAAATCGAAGTATCCGGGAGTATCCAGTACATTTACCTTCATCTTATCCCATGGTACCGGGATCAGAGAAGTTGTGATGGAAAAATGTCTCTTTATTTCTTCCTTGTCATAATCGCTGACAGTATTGCCATCCTCAACACGTCCGAGTCTGCTTGTCATACCTGCCAGATAAGCCATTGCCTCAGCCAGCGTTGTTTTGCCTGCGCCACCATGACCTAATAGGACTACATTTCTGATTCGGTCTGTTCTGAAAACGTCCATATGTAATACCTCCCTGTTTGTCTTACTTAATATGTTCACATTTTACTAAATTTCCATGCAAATTTCAAGTATTTTATTCAATTTTGACAACTTTTTTTCAGAAAGTTTTTCGTATTACCGTCAATTAATACAGAACAGTCGTCTATCTTTCAGAATTTCCGGTTTACATACTTTTTCACGGCATCCACAGAACGGTTCAGTACCAGCTCTTCCGGAAAATCCAGTTTAGTCAGAAGGTCTCTGGCAAGATCAAATTCCCCGATCAGAAGATCAAAATGGGCATCACTGTCCATAACCACAGGTACCCGATATTTTTTGCAGTATTCCAGCATGATGGTATCATTCTCTACTGCATTCTCACGGTTACAGTCAGGGTCCATGGAGTGATTGTTCAGCTCCAGGACTTTACCGTATTCTCTGGCGCCCTGTACAAGCGCCTCATAGTCAACCTCGTATCTTCCGTCATCCGGATGTCCGATGATATTGACACACGGATTCTTCATAGCATTAAGATAGGCCTCCGTATTCTCCTGTCTGCTGCCTGGTCTGATGCATGGAACATGAAGACTTGCAATGACCACGTCCAGCTTCTCCAGGGTTTTCTGCTCAAGATCTACCGTTCCCGCCGCATCCAGGATATTTACCTCCGAACCCAGAAGCAGCTGGATCCCGTACATTTCACGGGGTACTACCTTTATATTCTGGAAATAAAACTTATGACAGGTTCCGGGCATTTTCGGTGCATGCTCTGTGATTCCCAGGAGTTCAAGACCTTTATCGGAAGCAGCCCTGGCCATCTCGCGAAGTGTGCAGTATGCATGTCCGCTGGCTACGGTATGTGTGTGAAGATCCATAACTGACTGATATTTCATGATAAATTCTCCTCTGTATCTTATATTGTTTTTTTCTTATTATATTATACGTCCGAAATCTCCGATTTCTCAAGCCTTTTTCTATTGTTACTGTTCACTCCGTTCTCAGCAACACGCTTCGCGATGCACAGAATTTATGCTGATCACATAAATTCGCGCGGTATGTCTCGGGTTTTCCGTGACCTTCGCTCACAAAAAACACCTCGCGGAATATTACCAATGAACAGTAACTTTCTATTACTCTTCCCTGTTCGCAAAACATTACCGGTAAACAGCTACAAAAATGGCCTTCCTGTTTCCGCTAACATTTGTTGACATTTTTCACACTTTCTTTTACAATATAGTCGTGATTTACACTATTAAAGAATAAAAGTAAAAAGTAACCTGAAAGGACTCTGAAGTACTATGAAAACCATAGGTTTTATCGGCCTTGGACTGATCGGCGGCTCCATTGCCAGAACCATCCGAAAATTTCACCCGGATTATCGCCTGCTTGCCTTTGACAAAGACAGAAGTGCTCTGGCAGAGGCAGTCAGTTTAAACGTGATCAACGGGATCTGTGATATTGACGATGAGCAGTTATATAACTGTGATTATCTTTTTCTCTGTGCACCTGTAGAATTTAATGTGGAATACATGGAAAAGATCAAAGATTCTCTTGGAAAGAACTGTATCCTCACAGATGTAGGCAGTGTAAAAAGTGTTATCCACGAAAAAGTAACCGAGCTCGGACTTGAAGGACGCTTCATCGGCGGTCATCCTATGGCAGGCTCCGAACGCAGCGGTTTTTCCAATTCCAGTGATCATCTTCTGGAAAATGCTTATTATATCATCACTCCAGGAGGAGAAGTTGCTTTGGAAAAGATTTCTGATTTCACAGAACTGATCTCCTCTCTTGGTGCGATCCCCCTTGTTATCACTGCAGAAGAACATGATTTCATCACGGCAGGAGTCAGCCACCTTCCTCATATCGTAGCCTCCGCTCTTGTAAATCTTGTAAATCTTCTGGATAACGACGCCCAGTATATGAAAATGATCGCAGCCGGCGGTTTCCGTGATATCACACGTATTGCCTCTTCTTCACCGGTTATGTGGGAACAGATCTGTCTGGAAAATCAGAAAAACATTTCCACGGTTCTGGATGAATTTATCCGTATGCTGATCCAGATCCGCTGTTCCATTGACAACAAAGAAGCTGACAACATCTTTGACATGTTTGCAAGCTCCAAGGATTACCGTGACTCCATTGACATTGTAGACAACAGCCTGATCCCCCGCTCCTATGTCCTTTATATCGATGTGGCAGATGAGGCCGGTGCCATTGCAACCATCGCAACCATCCTTGCAACAGAAAAGGTCAGCATCAAAAATATCGGTATTATCCACAACCGAGAATTTGAAGATGGCGTTCTGAAGATCGAATTTTATACAGACGCAGCTCTGGAGCAGGCTAAAGTGCTTCTTACAAAACGTAATTACAAGATCTGCGAACGCTGATATATAAACGGCAGCAGATATCCGATCTGCTGCCATGTATTTCAAAAATAACAATACAGGCAGGTACTAATATGGAAATCAAAAAAGCAAAAAAATTATCCGGCTCTCTTGCCATTCCCGGAGATAAATCCATTTCTCACAGAGCTGTCATGTTCGGCTCTCTTGCAGAAGGCACTACCAAAATCACAAATTTTCTGGAGGGTGCAGACTGTCTCTCCACTATTTCCTGTTTCCGGAAAATGGGTATTAACATTGAAAATACAGAAGGAGAGATCCTGGTCCACGGAAAAGGTCTCCATGGTCTCAGTGCTCCGTCAGAGACTCTTGACGTCGGTAACAGCGGTACCACCACCCGCCTCATCTCCGGGATCCTTGCAGGACAGGACTTTGTATCAGAGCTTACCGGCGATGCTTCCATCCAGAAACGCCCTATGAAACGGATCATGACTCCGCTTTCCCAAATGGGTGCCGATATCATAAGTCTCAACGGAAACGGATGTGCACCGCTTAAGATCTCCGGAAAAAAGCTCCATGCCATCCACTACAATTCTCCGGTAGCATCTGCCCAGGTAAAATCCTGCGTACTTCTTGCCGGAATGTACTCTGACGGCATTACCCGTGTAACAGAACCGGTCCTTTCCAGAAATCACACGGAGATCATGCTGAATTACTTTGGTGCCAATGTAACCGCAGAGGGAACAACAGCATCTATCAAACCGGACCCATCTCTTTACGGACGTGAGATCCTGGTTCCGGGAGATATCTCTTCTGCAGCTTATTTTATCGCAGCAGGTCTTCTTGTTCCCAACAGTGAGATCCTTCTGAAAAATGTGGGGATCAACCCGACCCGTGACGGCATCCTCCGTGTATGCAGGGCCATGGGAGCAGATATCACTCTTCTCAATGAAACCACAGAGGGCGAACCTACTGCCGATCTTCTGATCCGCTCCTCTGCGCTTCACGGGACCACAATAGAAGGCGCGATCATTCCTACTCTGATCGATGAACTTCCGATGATCGCCGTTATGGCAGCTTTTGCAGAAGGAACCACTGTTATCCGGGATGCACAGGAGCTTCGTGTCAAAGAGTCCGACCGCATCCAGGTTATGACGGAAAATCTTCGGAAAATGGGCGCAGAGATCCAGGAAACCGAAGATGGCATGATCATTCATGGTGGAAAAGCCCTTCATGGCGCAGAGATCGATTCTCATCTGGATCACCGTGTAGCCATGTCTTTTGCAGTAGCAGGACTGCTTTGTGAAAGAACACTTTCCATCAAAAATGGAGAATGTGTCAACATCTCCTATCCGGAATTCTATTCTGATCTTTATAGTCTGGCTGAATAATTATCTCATATCCAGACAGAGAGCATTTTCATGTATCACAACATCTGTTCCATCAGATGACAGTGCATAAAATGCTCTCTTTTTTTTGTATTTCGTATAATTTTTATTTATTATGGATATCATAATTCCAAAACAAAACCATTTTTTTGATAAATTTTATCGCTTTCCCCACTTTCCAAATTCCTACTATTATGGTATTATTTTTTCGGAAAATAATTATTTCCAGAGAGGAGCAACAATTATGAAAATTTTGTTTTATGACACCAAGAGCTACGATAGAGAATTTTTTGAGAAGCTGCTTCCGTCCTATCCTGGTATTGAAGTTAAATTCATTGAAGCAAATATCCATGAAGAAACCGCAGCTCTTGCCCACGGCTACGATGCCATCTGTGCATTTGTAAATGCAGACCTTGGCGCACCGGTCATTGAAGAGCTTCACCGCCAGGGTGTAAAACTGATCCTGATGCGCTGTGCCGGATACAATAATGTTGATCTGGAAACTACAGCAAAATGCGGGATCCAGGTGGCACGTGTTCCCGGTTATTCTCCGGAAGCAGTTGCCGAACACGCCATGGCACTGGCACTTACCGCCAACCGGCACACCCACAAGGCATATATCAAATGCCGTGAAAATAACTTTGCACTGAACGGTCTCATGGGCGTTAACTTTTATCAGAAAACTGCCGGCATCATCGGCACCGGAAAAATCGGTCAGGCAATGGCAAAAATCTGTCGCGGCTTTGGCATGAAGGTAATTGCTTATGATCTTTTCCCTAATAAAAATCTTGACTTTCTGGAGTATGTTTCACTGGATGAACTTCTTTCCACCAGTGATCTGATCAGTCTGCACTGTCCGATGACTCCGGAAACAGAGCATCTGATCAACTCCGAAACGATTGCAAAAATGAAAGATGGTGTGATCCTTGTAAATACCTCCAGAGGTGGACTGATCAAAACCGATGATTTGATCGCAGGTATCCGTGATCACAAATTCTTCGCCGTTGGTCTGGATGTTTACGAAGAAGAATCCGCATATGTATATGAAGACATGTCAAGCAGCATTCTTCCTACTTCCACGATCCAGCGTCTTCTGTCCTTCCCAAATGTGACCATGACCTCACATCAGGGATTCTTTACGGTAGAAGCACTGACCAATATTGCGGAGACAACCCTGGAAAACGCAAAAACTTTTATGGATGGAGCTGAAATGAAAAATCTGGTCCACTGATCAGTCTCAGACCTGACATGCAAAATCCCCCGGATACTGATCGTTTATCTGTATCCGGGGGTCTTATTTTGTTCTTTTGATTTTAATAGATCTCGTCAAAAGACTGTCCGTCATCGTCTGTGTAATAAATGCGCTTTGCATCCTGAGTGAAGATCAGCTTCTGTTTCCCTGCATCATCAAGGCTGCACTGCTGATAGGTGACGCCATCCTCTACCGGAAGCATACTGTCTGCATTATCATAGTCTGCAGCAGTCAGATTGGAAGGTACATGGCCATACTCATAAATGTACTGGGCCACTTCATCTTTATCTGTATAGGTGCCATTTTCATCCAGTTTCTTTTCGCTCTGTGAGTCTGCTGCATCCGATGAAGCGGACCCATCTGTGTCTCCTGATCCTGCAGCATTTTCAGAATCCTGCAGCTGCTCCAGGTCACTTTCATCAGCTACTGCCATCTCATCGTCACCATTCTGGTCCATGGCCTCCACTTCATCCTCACTCAGAGGTTCCAGGTCATCCTGAAAAGCAGATTCGTCGTATTTTTCCTTATCTTTGCATCCTCCCAGCATCATCGCTGCCACCCCGGCAAGCACCAGGATAAAATATCTGAACTTTTTCATGGATCAATCTCCTTTCATGAAATATCGTTCTCGTAAAAGTGCAATTTCTCTTTTCCATCCTTCATCATCATTTGGTGTCTCCAGAATAAAGGGAATTCCCTCAAGAGCCGGATGGCACACCACATTCACAAGTGCATCCAGGCCGATCTGACCTTCGCCGATCTTTGCATGACGATCCTTATGACTGCCCAGTCCGTTTATACTGTCGTTAAGATGAACAGCCTTCAATCTGGAAAGGCCGATCACCCGGTCAAACTCATCAAGAACACCATCCAGATCATGGACAATATCATAACCGCCATCCCATACATGACAGGTATCCAGGCAGACACCCAGTTTATTATTTTTTTCCACCCTGTCAATGATATCACGAAGCTCCTGAAACGTTGCTCCTACTTCTGAACCCTTGCCAGACATAGTTTCCAGAAGGACGGTCGTACTCTGTTCTTCTGTAAGGACATCATTGAGGATTTCCGCGATTTTGGCAATTCCCGTCTCAGTTCCCTGTCCTACATGACTGCCCGGGTGAAAATTATAATAATTTCCCGGTGTATATTCCATACGTTTCAGATCATCTGCCATAATCTCTCTTGCAAAATCTCGCAGATTTTCTTTTGCGGCACAGGCATTCATAGTATACGGTGCATGGGCCACCAGCTTTCCAAAATGATTTTCCCCGGAAAGCTCCAGAAATCTTTCCACATCTGCGGGATCGATCTCTTTTGCCTTGCCGCCTCTGGGGTTGCGGGTAAAAAAAGCGAACGTATTTCCGCCGTTTTTCAGCATCTGACGCCCCATGGCAGCATAGCCTTTGGACGAACTTGTATGATTTCCGATATATAATACCATATCAGCAACATCTCCCTGTAGTTTATATTTCTGCCTTTTGGCCTAATTATTATATCAAAAACTTCTTTTTCTGAAAAGTCCGCGATTCTTTCTTTACAATACTTACCATTCTTTCTATAATAAAGATATCTTTACATATGAAGGAGAAAAAGAATGGCAAACGACAATCAAAGGCGGCCGCCTCATGGCCATGATCCGGAGCAGGCACGCAGAGAAGCCGCCAGAGCACAGGAAGCACGGCGGAAGCATTCTGGTTCTGCATCCCGTAATTCCCGTTCACATTCCACTGGGACTCGCAGGAATGACATCAGCAAAAAATCCAGATATTACCAGGTACGCCGTCAGAAAATGTTTCTTGCAGCTGGCGGGATCCTGATCATACTTGTTCTTGTGATCATTTTTTCCGCACGTGCATGCATTTCTTCCCGGAAAGCTGCAGAAGCCGCCGCTTTGCAGAAGGCACAGGAAGAGGAGGCCGCAAAAAAGGCAAAAGAAGAAGCTGCTGCTGTGAAAGATCCCGTTTCACTGACGCTCAGCGTAGTCGGGGACTGCACGTTGGGTACCGATGAGACCTTTGATTATGACACAAGTCTGAACGCATGCTACGATAACAACGGCAAAGATTATTTCTTTAAGAATGTAAAAAGCATCTTTGAGGCAGATGACCTGACAATTGCCAATTTTGAAGGAACCCTCACCGATTCCGATGCCAGAGAAGATAAAACCTTTGCATTTAAAGCACCTGCCGAATATGCTCAGATACTCACCAGCGGTTCCGTTGAAGCCGTAAACACTGCAAACAATCACAGCCATGATTACGGAGAGCAGAGCTACACGGATACTCTGACTGCTCTGGATAATGCAGGCATTACACACTTCGGTTATGATGATACTGCAGTTATGGACATCAAGGGAATCAAAGTTGGTCTTGTCGGAATTTATGAACTGAAGGATCATCTTGAACGCGAACAGCAGCTGAAAGATAATATCGCAAAGGTCAAAGCAGATGGAGCAGAGCTTATAGTTGTGATCTTCCACTGGGGCAATGAGACTGAAACAGTTCCTGATACCAATCAGATGACCCTTGGCCGTCTTGCTATCGATGAAGGTGCAGATCTGGTATGTGGCCATCATCCGCATGTACTCCAGGGAATCGAAACCTATAAAGGAAAAAACATCGTCTACAGTCTTGGCAATTTCTGTTTTGGAGGAAACAGTTCTCCAAGTGATATGGACACCATGATCTTCCAGCAGACCTTCACTGTCACCTCAGAAGGCGTACAGGCTGATAACGTGACCAATGTCATTCCCTGCTCTATTTCTTCCGCAGATGGCTACAACAACTACCAGCCAACTCCTGCATCCGGAGATGAAGCTTCCAGGATCAAATCCAAGATAGAGGAACGCAGTGCTGCGATTCCTGCTGCGGATTCTTCATCCGCTACATCGGAAAGCTCTGACAGTGAAGAATAAATAGCATAACAAAAATAATATCCCAACAGATCCTGCACTGCATGTTTCTATGCTGCGATCCGTTGGGATATTATAATATAAAGAGTAATTTTGTATCTTATTCGATCATCATGGCATCGCCAAAGCTGAAGAAACGATATCTCTCCCGTACTGCTTCCTCATAAGCAGCCATAATATGTTCTTTTCCGGCAAGGGCTGAAACTAACATCAGAAGCGTTGACTCCGGCAGATGGAAATTGGTGATCAGTCCATCGATAGCTTTGAATTTATAACCAGGATAGATAAAGATCTCTGTCCATCCGCTTCCGGCCTTCACGATTCCATCCTCTCCGGCTGCGGACTCCAGGGTACGGCAGCTGGTAGTTCCCACAGAAATCACTCTTCCGCCGTTTTTCTTTGTATCATTGATCAGTTTTGCCTGATCTTCTTCCACAATATAAAACTCCGAGTGCATGTGGTGCTTTTCTACATCATCTACCTTTACCGGGCGGAAGGTTCCGAGACCTACATGTAAAGTTACATGTGCAATATTCACACCCTTCTCCTTTGCTTTCTCAAGAAGCTCCGGCGTGAAGTGAAGTCCTGCGGTAGGTGCGGCAGCAGATCCCTCATTCTTTGCATATACAGTCTGATAACGGTTCTTATCCTTCAGCTTGTGGGTAATATACGGCGGCAGCGGCATTTCTCCCAGCTGATCCAGGATCTCTTCGAAAATCCCCTCATAATGGAACTGAATCAGACGGTTTCCCTCATCTACAATATCAATGATCTCACCCTTCAGGATACCGTCACCAAAAGTGATCTTTGCACCGGGACGTGCTTTTTTTCCCGGCTTTACAAGACACTCCCAGATATCATTTTCGCGGCGTTTTAGAAGCAGGATCTCGATCAGCGCTCCAGTTTCTTCCTTGTGACCATAAAGACGTGCCGGGATAACCTTGGTATCATTGATCACAAGACAGTCTCCCTTATGCAGGTAATCCAGTATATCGGTAAAATGACGATGTTCGATACTTCCATCTTTCAGGGACAGATGCATCAGTCTGGAAGAACTTCTGTCCTCCAGCGGATCCTGAGCGATCAGTTCCTGCGGCAGATCATAATAAAAATCTGATGTTTTCATAATTATTTTTCCACTTCCTCTTTCCACTGTTTGCGAAGCCTGCGGACCTCGTTCCACTCTTTGTTGGTCAGATCAGCTTTTGGTAAAAGATCCGGCCTCCATTTGGCTGTACGGATGATAGACTGCTCTCTTCTCCATTTATCCACATTGGCATGGTGTCCGGAAAGCAGCACCTCCGGAACCTTTTTGCCATGCCATTCCTCCGGGCGGCTGTACTGGGGATACTCCAGAAGATTCCCGGAAAAGGATTCCGTCTCACCGGATTCCTGATTATTCAGAACACCTGGTACCATTCTGGAAATAGAATCCATCATGACCATAGCCGGAAGTTCTCCACCGGTAAGTACATAATCACCAATGGAAACATAGTCTGTTACGATTTCTTCCAGAACACGCTCATCAATTCCCTCATAATGACCACAGAGGAAAACCAGGTCTTCTTCCAGGGCAAACTCTTTTGCCATATCCTGATTGAAGGTTTTTCCCTGAGGAGTCAGAAAGATCACGCGGGGTTTCCTTCCAATACGTTCTGCAATGGATTCATAAGACAGATATACCGGCTCCGCCTGCATCAGCATTCCGGCTCCACCGCCATAAGGATAATCATCTACCTTCTGGTGCTTATTGAATGCAAAATCCCGTATATTGATCGCTTCCAGTGATAACAGTCCCTTTGTAATGGCACGGCCTGTAATACTTGTGTTCATTCCGTTCTCGATCATTTCCGGAAATAATGTAAGTACATGATAATTCATTTAAACAAGCCCTTTCATCAAATGTACAGTCATGGTATTTTTTTCCACATCCACATCAAGAACACAGTCATGGATCGCAGGAAGCAGGATTTCCTCGCCATCCACACGATCTACAATATAAACATCATTGGCGCCGGTCTCCATCACATCACGGAGCACTCCGAATTTCTCCCCATTCTCCAGAAGTACATCCATTCCGATAAGATCCGCTACATAATATTCGTCCTCGCCAAGCTCCTGTGCCTCTTCACGTGGGATCCAAAGCTCACGGCCCTTGTACATTTCAATATCATTGATGTTGTCAATGCCTTCAAACTTCAGGATCGCAAGGTTTTTAAAAAACTTTACATTCTGAATATTCAGTCTGCGAAGCTCTTTTCCTGTATCCAGAAGCACATATTCAATATCAAGAAAACGCTCTGCGTCATCCGTTGTCGGAAAAACTTTTACTTCACCACGGACGCCATGGGTCGTTGTAATAACTCCTACCTTTAATAAATCTTCCATTTTTGCTCCCTTTCAGAGTAAAAACAGGAGCCATGGAATCCACAGCTCCTGTCTCTTTTTCATTGCAGAATATCTACAATCACTTTTTTGCTGCTTTTTGAAGAAGCCGCTTTCACAACAGTACGGATTGCCTTGGCAATTCTGCCCTGTCTTCCGATAACCTTACCCATATCGGCCGGTCCGACCTTCAGTTCAACAACAATCGCGTCGTCTTTTTCAGTCTCAGTAACGACTACTTCATCCGGATTTTCAACAAGAGATTTTGCAATTACTTCTACAAGTTGTTTCATTACATACCTCCTTGCTCCTACCTCATTGAGGCCACAGATCCAAATCTGTCAGGTATTATTTCTCGATTCCGGCAAGTTTAAGAAGCTTAGCAACTACCTCTGTAGGCTGAGCACCAGCTGCAAGCCATTTTTTTGCTGCCTCTTCATCGATTTTGTATACGCTTGGGTCAAGGTTCGGATCATATGTTCCGATCTCTGCGATGCATCTTCCGTCACGTTTGCAGCGAGAATCTGCTACTACGATTCTATAGAAAGGTGCTTTCTTCTGTCCCATTCTTCTTAATCTGATCTTAACTGCCATTTTTGTTTTCCTCCAATTATCTTTCTGAAAATTTATTGTTATTTATTAAAAGGGAAGCTTAAAGCCGCCTCTTTTTCCCATATTCATCTTGCCGCCTGTTAATCCCGGCATCTGTTTCATCATCTTCTTGCTCTGCTCAAACTGCTTCACAAGACGATTTACTTCTGTAATATCCACTCCGGCGCCTCTGGCGATACGGTTCTTGCGTGAGATGTTCAAAATGTTGGGGTTACTTCTCTCCTGAGGTGTCATGGAAAGAATGATGGACTTGGTACGGTCCATAGCCTTCTCATCGATCATACCCTCGATATCCTTCATCTTACCGCCCATTCCGGGAAGCATGTTCAGGATACTGGAAATACCACCCATCTTGTTCATCTGCTCCATGCTGGTAAGATAATCATTGAAGTCGAAGTCCATTTTCTTCAGCTTCTTTTGCATCTCCTGAGCCTGTTCCTGATCCACAGATGCTTCCACCTTCTCGATCAGACTCATTACATCGCCCATTCCAAGGATCCTGGAAGCCATACGTTCTGGATAAAACTGTTCCAGATCTGAAAGCTTCTCTCCCATACCAACATAGAAGATCGGTTTGCCGGTCACGGCTTTAATGGAAAGCGCAGCGCCGCCTCGTGTATCACCGTCCATCTTAGTCAGGATCACACCATCAATGCCGACTTTATCAGAAAAGTTCTGCGCCACATTTACTGCATCCTGTCCTGTCATGGCATCAACTACAAGCACTGTAGCATCTACATTCACATTCGCTTTGATATCCTCAAGCTCCTGCATCATATCCTCATCAATGTGAAGACGTCCTGCTGTATCGATGAGCACAACATTCTGCTGATTGGATTTCGCATGCTCGATAGCTGCTTTTGCAATATCCACGGGATTCTGCTTATCTCCCATGGAAAAGACCTCGACGCCCTGTTTCTCACCGTTTACCTGCAACTGTGTGATCGCTGCCGGACGGTAAACATCACAGGCCACAAGCAGTGGTTTCTTTCCCTTGGATTTCAGTTTGCCTGCCAGCTTGGCAACCGTCGTTGTCTTACCTGCACCCTGAAGACCGACCATCATAAGAACGGTAAGATCCATTCCCGGTTTGATCGGAAGCTCTGTTGTCTCACTTCCCATCAGGTTGACCAGCTCATCATTTACGATCTTGATCACCATCTGTCCCGGATTCAGACCATTCATAACATCCTGTCCGATAGCCTTTTCCTGAACGGATTTCGTAAACTGCTTAACGACCTTAAAGTTAACATCCGCTTCCAGAAGCGCCATCTTAACTTCCTTCAGTGCTACCTTGACATCAGCCTCTGTGAGACGGCCCTTGCCCTTCAGCTTCTTAAATACATTCTGCAGTTTATCTGTTAAACTCTCAAATGCCATTGATCATAACTCCTCTAATATCACATTGGAAATCGCCGCAATATCTTCGGCGTGGTACTTGTCAGCCAGTTCATGGATCTTTATGACCTGACTGCGGATGTTCAGGAATTTCTCGACCAGATGAAGCTTCTCTTCATATTCTTCCAACGTCCGATTGCACCGTCTGATCATATCATGCACACCCTGTCTGCTGATGCCAAGTTCCTCAGCAACCTCACTTAAGGAATAATCCTCAAATACCACACTGGTGTACACCTGCCGCTGCCTCTCTGTCAGAAGCTCTCCATAAAAATCAAATAAAAATGTCTGCTCTACAAATTTCTCCATCTGTAATCACCTTGGCTATCATACACGATTCCGGCACACCTGTCAAGGGTTTTTGCTTTACAATTTTATTTTTTCCTGAATTTCACAAAAAAAGGCCGGAAAAGCACTTTTCTGCTGGGTTTTGCAGGCTTTTCCGACCTTTGTTATTCTATTTACTTCTTATTAATAAGTCTTATGCTTCGATCAAAACATTTCCTTTGTCATTTTATCGATTTCCTTATCCACTGCCTCATATACACCTGGGATACATGAGAAATTCAGGCCATGAGTGGTGCACGGAATAAAATAAAGCTTACCACAGTCTCTGCAAAGCTGATCTGTTGACTCTTCGATCATTTCCTGATTCCAATCAAAGCGATCTACTTTACCGTTATCGATACCACCCATAAATGTGATATCTTTTCCATATTCTTTGATCAGCTTCGGAAGATCATTAACAGACATACAGCCCTGCCATACATCAATTCCCATCTCGATCATTGTCGGAACCAGTGTTGCACTGTAGCTGTCATTATGGTGGATGATCAGTTCAACACCATGATCATGGTAATATCCGTAAATACGTTTGTAAGAATCCATAAAGAACTCACGGAACATATCCACACTGATAAATGTAGACTTCTGTGTTCCCCAGTCATCATGATGGAAGACAACATCCGGTTTCATATAGGTGCAGACCTGCTCTGCCCATTTCAGTTCCCACTCTGTAATATATTCGATCAGTTCATGCATGGCTTCCGGCTCTTCGTAGAAATTGATCATGGTATTCTGGATCTCACAGAGATAATGGCACATCTCAAAAACTCCAGGTGCAACCATTGCAGTAACCATGGTTTCATTCCGGTCAATTCCGGCAACTGTCTCCTGGCATTCTTTCCAGTCCTCTGCCGTGTAGTTGATGTCCGGTGCCTTTACATATTTTTTCCACTCTGCGACGTCCGGACATACCAGATGCTCCGGATCATGGAGCGGAAACGCTCCCGGTGTTCCTGCAGGCCAGGAATTATAATATCCCCATCCGCATTTTACTGTTGGTGCACCAGGTCCTTCCGGCATCATAGGATACTTCGTCTGATATGGAGTATTCAGAACAAATGTCAGTCCCTCATACTGTTTTACAAAACGATCCGGATTTCCTCCGCGGATCACTTCCAGCATATTTTGTCTTTTTGTTAACATAAACGCACCTCCTCTACGTTATTATGCAGGAAAGCCTTTTTTCCGCACTTGTTTTGCCACACCCCAACATAAAAGGCTTGTTTCTGCACTTGTTTTTTCCTTATGATTCTATTATACTGTAAATCAAAAGAATCACAATTCCACATAATATGGCTATTATTCCTGTTTTTTCCTACAAAATATAGGAAGGAGGATTTTCCTTGAAACTCAGTGCAAAACTCATATGCTATCACCTGCAGAAATCATTTTCCATGCATACATCCAGGCTGGATACATCCCCCACCCTTTCCTGCCCTTCCTGCTTTGAAAAGAACACCGTTCTTCAGGATGGACGTGTTTACCTTATCACAGATCCGGATTTTCAGCTCACTTTTCATCATCCCAAAAATATTCTGTTCCTGATGATTGGAAAAATCTATCAGAACTACGAATTAACTCAGCCAAACATGTGTATCATCCCTGAAGATATTCCAGTCAATATTGTCTTTAACAGGATTCAGGATATTTTTATCCTCTATGATCAGTGGAATCAGTCCCTGATGGATTCCCGTCTCCGGAACGCATCTATCCAGGAGCTTCTGGATCTTACAGCTTCCATTATTCCCAATCCAATGATGCTGATCGGTATGGATTTTACTATCATTGCCTCCAGAGACTGGAATCTAAGTGATCTTTCCAATTCTGTTTTGGGTTCCACTGAAAATTCCTGGGCTATTGTGGACAGCCTGAAGCAGGATCCTCATTACGAAGAGGCTTTTTATAAAACCGGATATTTTTATTATCCGGGAAATGGCCTTACTGCTCCTTCTCTTTGCGTAAATATCTCCAATAATGATAAAGCAGTATACAGGCTGATGTTTTCCGAAGGTGAGGTTCCCCTGGATGATACGTTTGGTTTTGTTCTGGAGTACCTTTCCCAGATGGTATCCCATGCACTTTCTACAGGAATCATGCACAGCCGGGATAAAGCTTTTCCTCTGCATCAGATTTTTATGTCCATTCTGACTGATCCCGGAGCTGATTATGTAAAAATCAGTCAGCAGCTGACAAATGTGGGATGGCTTTCTTCCCATATGTATCAATGCATCCTGATCCAGACCGGACTGATCGACCAGAAAAATCTGACCCTTAATGCCATCTGCAACTATCTGGAAAACACAATTCCCGCCAGCTGTGCCACGGAACATAAGGGCAATGCTGTGCTTTTTATCAATCTGGATCTCTGCACTCTGACTATCCATGAGATTTCCGATAAGATCGAGGGCTTTATCAAAAGCAGCATGTTAAGCGCCGGATACAGCCGGAAGATGCTTGGACATTTCAATTTCCACCGTCAATACACACAGGCTTCTGTCACCTTGCAGGTCGGCAAACGCAAAAATCCCGCAGAAAGTATCCACTATTTTGACTCCATTGCTCTGCCCTATATCCTGGAACAGGCTACCAGAAAGCTTCCTGCTTACATGATCTGTCACGAAAAGCTTCTGTCAATGAAATACAAGGATGAGGCAAAGCAATCTCATCTCTATGAAACACTGCGTTGTTTTCTGGAGCATAACCAGAACATTTCTCACACTGCCAGCGCTTTATTTATCCATAGAAGCACTCTTCTTTATCGTCTGGATAAGATCAAAGCTTTTCTGGATTCAGACCTTACAGACAGAAGCGAGATCCTGTATCTGCTGCTTTCTTTTCATCTGATGGATATGGAGGAAGAAAATCAGAATGCAAGATCATAAAAAACGGGAACTCTCTTAAATATTTAGTGTTTTCCCAGCTGCCAGAATGCAACTGCACTGGCTGCCGCCACATTCAGTGAATCCACTCCATGGGCCATGGGAATACATACTGTATAATCACAGTCCGCAATGGTCTCTGAAGCAAGGCCATCCCCCTCTGTCCCAAGAACTACTGCCAGTTTTTCTTCTGCCATCAGATGAGGATCATCAATATCAAAAGAATCCTCCTTAAGAGCCATGGCTGCCGTCTTAAATCCCATCGCTTTCAGAGACCGGATACCTTCCGTTTTCCACTCTGTTTTTTCATCAAAAAAAGTCCATGGTATCTGAAATACAGTTCCCATGCTGACACGGATCGCACGGCGGTACAATGGATTGCTGCATCCCGGTGTCAGCAGTACCGCATCCATTCCAAGAGCCGCCGCAGAACGAAAGATCGCGCCTATATTAGTAGGATTTACCACATTTTCCAGAACTGCGATCCTGCGGGCATTTTTGCATACATCGACTATATCAGGAAGAGCCGGTCGGTGCATGGCACAGAGCATCCCTCTTGTGAGCTTGAAACCGGTCAGCTGCGTTAGCACATCAAATTCTGCCGTATAAACCGGAATGTCTCCACAACGACGGATCAGTTCTTTTGCCTCACCCTCAACATGTTTATGTTCCACCAGAAAAGAAATCGGCTGGCACCCGGAATCCAAAGCTCTCTCAATAACCTTCGGGCTCTCCGCAATAAAGATCCCCTTCTCCGGTTCTGCCCGGTTCAAAAGCTGTATCTCCGAGATCCTGGCATATACATCCAGCTCCGGAGCGTTGAAATCTGTGATTTCTATGATATTTGACATGGTTATTTTTCTCCTGTTCTGTCTTCTTGTTTTCATCCTGCTATTGTAACAGAATCTCTTTGCAAAAGAAAGCCAGGTGTTATATGTTTCCACCTGGCTTTGCTGCTACTTGTAAAACAATTTGTTTATATTCAGATCCTCACTTCCATCCACCGGATCATATCCCCGATCACTTCATCTTTACAATACTCATTCAGGATCTCATGAAAAAGTCCGCCGTAGATCTTCATCTGCTTGTCTTTTGATCCTGCTTCCCTAAAGAAATCATAGGTATCCTGTACACTTACCAGACCGTCTTTCTCGCCGTGTGTCATAAGGACCGGATAATGGAACTCTGCTTTTTTCTCTTTGAACCAGTCAAGTCCGTCGCAGATCGCATAGCATAACCCCGCTGTAAAGGACTGTTTATTGTATGGATCTTTTCCGTACCAGTCTACCACTTCCTGTACAGAGCATACACCTGAACCCAGCTGATTGGCAAGACGCGTATGTACATCCATTTCTCCCGGCACACCACGTATCAGATTGCCGTTATCTGCGGTCAGCGCACCACTGGTAATGATCCCCCGGAGCTTTTTGTCCGGATATTTGGCTCCGTACAGAGAAACCGTAAATCCGCCCATGCTGTGTCCAAGAAGAAATACCGGGACATCCGGATTTTCTTCAATTGCCATATCCACAACTACGTTGGTGTCGTCCAGAAGCTCATTGAAATCTGAATAAAAAGTCTCTTCACCCTCAGACCGTCCGTGTCCTCTGTGATCAAAACGATAGGTTCCGATTCCCGCCTCATGAAGTTTTTCCGCAAAATAATCGTACCTGCCCTGGTGCTCACAAAGTCCGTGGACAATCACGATCACAGCTTTATTGTCTGCTGCCGTTTCTTTTTTCAGATACAGTTTCGTTCCGTCAAACGATGTGATCATACTTTCACCCATAATAAAAACCTCCCTTTTCTTGCTGCGAGATACATATCCCCATTATATGTCTCACGCTATCTGATAGGTTTATCATATCATGAAATCTGTATTTTGATAACCCCTATTACTAATTATCAGCAATTATATGATTTTTACAAAAAGTAATGAAAAATAGAGGAGTGACATATTTTGTTCTCTGAACTATAATCACCTCAGTACAAAGGGGCTGTCGCACTAAAAAATTAGTGCGACAGCCCCTTCTTTTTTCATTGTTAGGGCAAATCCCTAACAAAAACGGCAGCGGAATATCTACATTTCCGCTGCCTGAATTTCTTATTCTACTTCTTCCGGCTCCATGCTGAGCATATGGCCTTCCTGATTTCCAATATCATATTTCTGTCCGTATTCCTTGAAATACTGGTAGTAGTCCGCATTGTTTGTGGGATAGATCTTGGAATCGTGAATATGAAGATCAGATCCTGTCTCTCCGCTCTTCATAAGTGCCACCATAGCACTTGCACAGTGAGTTGCGATACGACAGAAACTGTTGAGGATATCACTAAATACCGTTCCCTCTTCCAGTCCGCATTTGCCTTGGCTCAGTCGCTCTGCATGACGCATCTTCAGTACATCACAAAGTCCTGTGATCACAGCTCCGAGAGGTGCTACTCTCTGTGCCATTTCTTTATCGTCTTTCATGAAAGCATTGCAGGTTATATTGATATCCTCACGAACTGCCTCCATAACAACATTCAGCTCATCCCAGGCTTCCTGTGAAAAATTCGTATGGTTATCATGCATTTCATTGGACATATGAGCAATGTAAGAAGCATGATCACCGATACGCTCAAAGTCATTGATCGTATGCAGATACAGTGAAGTCTGTCTTGTCTGTGCAGAATTCATCTCTCTCTTTGTCAGCTGGATCAGATACTCTCCTAGACGACTTTCATACTTGTCGATCAGATCCTCTTTTCGCTGAACCTTATCATACTTATCCTGCTGATAATCATTCAGAAGATTCATGGCTCTGTTGACATTCTTACGGAGCTTCTTGGACATTCCGTTCATTACACGGTGACACTGTGCGATAGCAAGGGCCGGGTAATTCAGAAGACGCTCTTCCAGAAGATCAAAGTCTGCCTCATCTTCCAGATCTTCTTTGTCATCCTTCACAAGCCAGCATACCAGCTTCTCGATCTTTGAAATAAACGGGAACAGCACGATAACCGTTGCCAGACGGAACACCGTATTCAAAAGCGCGATCGCTACCGGTGTCATGGTCATATCCATAAATGTAAAATGTACAAACGCATTCACGGTATAAAAGATCACCGACCAGAGGATCAGACCAAACAGGTCATTGATCAGATATACAAGAGCAGTTCTTTTACCGTTCTTATTTGCTCCGATGGCTGAGATCAGAACTGGACATGCAGCACCAACACCGATACCAAGAACGATCGGAAATGCACTTGCAAATGTCAGGATACCGGTTACGGAAAGAGCCTGGAGCACACCGACTGTTGCAGACGCACTCTGGAGTACCGCAGTAAAAGCGATACCTACGAGAATACCCGCGATCGGATTGGAAAACATAGTCAGCATCTTGATGAACATCGGACTCTCACGCAATGGAGATACCGCACCACTCATCATCTGCATACCTGTCATCAGGATTGCAAAACCAAGCATGATATTTCCCACGTTCTTATGTAAGGTACGCTTACAGAACATACGGAAAATAATACCAACTACAGCCACAACAGCAGAAATAGTTGCTGTGGAAAGAACACTAGCGATTCCATTAGATCCTTCAATATAAGAAAGACATAAGATCCAGCCAGTAATACTGGTTCCGATATTGGCTCCCATGATGATACCGATCGCCTGTTTCAGTTTCATCATACCGGAGTTTACAAAACCGATCACCATAACTGTCGTCGCAGAAGACGACTGGATCACACTGGTAACACCAGTACCAAGTGCGACACCCTTCAGCGGAGTATTGGTCATCTTATAAAGAAATGCTTCCAGCTTATTACCTGCTGCCAGCTTCAGACCATCGCCCATTAGGGACATACCAAACAAAAATAATGATACTCCACACAACAAAGATAAGATCATTGAAAAAATTGCCATAATTTTCTCCTTTGTCATACTCGCTTCCTGTCATAACCTGTCAGGAGCCATGTTATCCTGAAAATGCGACTTTACATTTCCTTAATCTGGATTTTTCTTATTTTTAACATTTTCCCATTTATTATGCCACATCAATTTCCATATTACAACAACAGATTTATTTCGAAAATAAAAAAATTCGAAGGCAGCGGATTATCTTCCAAAACTCTGCCCTCGAAATGGGGATTTTTGAGTGATTTTTCACAAAATTTTCTATTTTTCCAGGCGCATCAGCATATCATCCAAAATATCTTCCAAATACCCTCCCGTTGTTTTTTCCCCTTCTTTTTTTATCTGGAGCATCGCTTTCAAATCTTCATCGGACAGGCAGATGATCAGTTTCCCGCTTTCCCGTAGACTTCCCCGTGCAGCCATTTTCGCATGTTTATCCGCTCCTTTTCTGGAAATAATGATCGCAACTTTACGGAGAGCTTTTTCGTACAGATATTTTTCTGTAGTGTAAATTTCCCTCTGAGTAATAGGCTTTTCATAGTTTTTAAACTCGAACACGATATACTTCGTAGAAAAATACTTACAGATCGTGTCAAAAAAAGTCCTGTGTCACCCCGTTTTTGATCTTACAGCACATGTCAAAACGATACAGATCTTCCTCTGTTGTCTTCTGCTGCTCCCACAAAGTCAGATATTCTCCAAGGATATATTTCAGAATAGAAACACAAAGTTCCTCATATTTCTTGAAAGCTGCACTACCGGTCTCCAACACTTTTAACTGCGCTATATAGCTGTCAGCAACCGATTCCGGATCCGTATTCTCCATCTGGCTGCTTTCCTCAAAGATAAAAGGCTCCGGTCTCTCCGGTTCTATGTTTTCCACCGAATAATTCAGAATCGAGATCAGTTCGTTCTTCAGTTCCGGATAGTCCTCAAAGAGCCACAGCACATTTCGGATGTCCCAGACATATCCAAGCTTCGCCTCTTCGTACTTTCTCTTAGTCTCATCAGAGACCAGATTCGCCACTACACAGATATTTTGTAATGGCAGATCCTTTTTCTGATCTGACACTGCTTTTCCAACCAGACGGCTATAACTCTGCAACCGTTTAAGTGTAGCGATTTCTTTGGAATCACTGTACATTCTGGTCATAAAGACCCATTCATCGCTTTGGAAAGAAACCCCTTTATATGTAAGGTATTTTTCAAAAAGCTGCTTAAAGCGGGCCATATTTTCCCAGTTTTTCATCTGCACATCACCCTCTGAATTTATATAGGGTTCTACGCAGAGATTGCGAACGACCTGTTCTGTCACTTTTATGTTCGGCGCATATACCAGACTTCTGTACATTCGGCTTTTGTTTGACACAGAACGTGGAAAATCTTCCGGAAATCCCTTTAATCTGGCTATTTCATTGTGTGTGATCTTATGATAGACGCCATGGATACGGATCAGCGGCATTTTTATCAGATTCAGGCGAACCTGCCCGGATTCCCGATAACCGCCTTTTTCCCAACACAAAACGCTGTCACCGGCATGCGAAGCATCAATCTTCTCTTTCGCAAAATCAATTCTGTAATACCAAGAATCCTGTGGATTCATTTCCACCCAGCCATCCAACAGGATACTACTCTTATGGACCTGCACCGGCATGATCATATCCGAAGCATTCACTCTTTTTGAAACAATATATGCAAATTCTTCCCGCAGCGGAAATGCAGTAACCTCCGAACTCTGGATATTTTTATGCGTGATATGGTATCCATATTCTTGCAGCTGAAAAATGTGCTCCTTTATGAACCCTTTCCATAATTGCTTTTTCATAACAAAAAGAATGGCCGGCGGTCGTCTTCTTTGCACCAGGGTCAAACTATAAAACACCTCTTCTGCTTTCGACTGCGTCAGATCAAAAGCCCAGACATCACTGTCCGGAACTGTGACAGGATCTATGGAAGAAAGGCTGCATGCAGTTACATTTTGACTTATATTTTCCTGATAGATCTCTATCACTTTTCTGTCCGGCTCATATGCTTTCAAAATCTCATAACCGGCATTTTGAAAACCAAGAGTCAGCGCACCGATACCGGCATTAAAGATCACCACTGTATTCTTCATATATTTTTTCCTATCTTATTATTTGTACTGTGACAGCAGCTCCAAAAGCTTACCACTGTTGATTGGTTTGTTATAATTGATCCCCACAAGCCAGGATATTCCCTGTACATTTCTGTAAAGACTCCGGATAATTTTTCTCCTTTATCTGCTCTATGGCTGTCCGGGCACTCTGGTTTCAGTTCAATCTCCTCTCTGGCACTACCGGCATAAGCATGTACCCGTCACCCCTTCTTAATATCCCCTGAAAAGCAAAATAATTTCACAGCATCATATGTCTATATGATACCATGAAACTATTTTTGCGTAAAGATTTTATAAAAAAGCCTCAGAGTATTTTCGCATATACATACTCTGAGGCTTTCTCTATAGTCCATATATATTTTTTACTCCACTGTCACGCTCTTCGCCAGATTTCGTGGCTTATCCACATCCAGTCCTTTGGCTACGCTTACATAGTAGCCCAGAAGCTGAAGCGGGATCACTGCCAGGGATGTTGCAAAGTGCGGGTCTGTTTTCGGGATGTAGACGGTGAAGTCTGCGGTATCCTCGATATTGTAATTGCCAAATGTGGTCAGGCCCATAAGGTAGGCGCCACGGCTCTTACACTCAACCATATTGCTGACTGTTTTTTCGTAGAGATCCGGCTGGGTCAGCACACCGATCACAAGAGTTCCGTCTTCGATCAGGGAGATCGTTCCGTGTTTCAGCTCTCCGGCAGCATAGGCTTCAGAGTGAATGTAACTGATCTCTTTCATCTTCAGACTGCCCTCCAGGCTGATAGCGTAATCAATTCCTCTTCCTACAAAGAAAGCATCTTTTACATTTGCCTGTTTTGAGGCAAACCACTGGATACGCTCCTTATCTTCCAGGATCTTACAGATCTTATCCGGAAGTGTCTGCAGTTCACTGATATAATTACTGTAGGCTTCTTCTGTGATCGTTCCTCTTACCATTGCAAACTGGATCGCAAGTGTATAAGCTGCGATCAGCTGTGTGCTGTACGCCTTGGTAGTAGCTACAGAAATCTCCGGTCCGGCCAGAGTATAAAATACATTATCAGCCTCACGTGCAATGGAAGATCCCACTACATTAACGATTCCCAGTGTACGAATACCATTTTCCTTGCATTTACGAAGTGCTGCAAGACTGTCTGCTGTTTCACCGGACTGGCTGATGATCACTGCAAGGCTGTTGGTGTTAAGGGCCATTTTTCGGTAACGGAATTCGGAAGCGAGCTCTACCCTTACCGGGATCTGTGCAAGATCCTCGATCACATACTGTGCTGCCATTCCTACATGATAAGCGGAGCCGCAGGCTATGATATAGATCTGCTGGATGTTCCGGATGCTTTCTTCTTCCAGGCCAACTTCACTGAGGTCGATCTTTCCATCCTTGAGCACGGAATTCAACGTATCCAGTACTGCCTTTGGCTGTTCATGGATCTCTTTCATCATGAAATGCTCATATCCGGCTTTTTCCGCTGCTTCTGCATCCCATTCAATGGTTTTCAGCTCTTTCTCGATCTCATCTCCATCAAGATTGTAGAAGGTGACTTCGCCTTTTTTCACACGCGCCATCTCCAGATTGCCGATATAATATACATTGCGGGTGTATTTCAGGATCGCCGGTACGTCAGAAGCGATAAAGGATTCATCTTCTGCCACTCCAAGGATCATGGGGCTGTCTTTTCTGGCTACATATATTTCACCCGGATAATCCTTGAACATGATCGCAAGGGCATAGGAACCACGGATACGTACCATGGAATGTGTGATGGCATCCACCGGTGTTCCCTCGTATTTCTTGTAATAATAATCGATCAGCTTGACTGCTACCTCGGTATCGGTCTCAGAATAGAAAGTATAGCCTTTACGGGTGAGCTTATTTTTCAGTTCCTGATAGTTCTCAATGATGCCGTTGTGGACTGCTACGATATTACCGTCGTCTGTCATATGCGGATGTGCATTGTTCTCAGAAGGTTCACCATGAGTTGCCCATCTGGTATGACCGATACCACAGGTTCCCGGTACAGTCTCTCCGCCGTTTGTCTTTTCTGACAGAACTTTCAGTCTTCCCTTGGCTTTGATCACTTCCGTCTCGTCCTCGCCGTCACGTACGGCGATTCCAGCGGAATCATATCCTCTGTATTCCAGCTTGGAGAGTCCATCTAAAAGGATCGGAGCTGCCTGGTGTCTACCTGTAAATCCTACAATTCCACACATATTTATCTGTCCTTTCTGTCTATGCAGGTATTTTCGCAAAAGACCGGGCTGTTACATCATATGCAACAGTCCGGTCAGAAGTTTCAGTTATTGCAATATAACACGTCCTACAGTATAGCACGTACCACTCTCGGTTTGCAACCCGCTTTTTCCAGAGCTGCAACGATCTGATTCTTATGATCTGTTCCGAATGCTTCCATAGTGATCCGAAGTTCTACGGCTGCATTTCGGTTGGTACTTACAAACTGGTTATGATCCAGTTTGATAACATTACCCTGATTTTCAGCGATCACACTTGCAACACGTACCAGTTCACCTGGCTTATCCGGAATAAGTACGGATACGGTAAAGATACGGTCACGCTGGATCAGTCCGTGCTGTACAACCGATGACATGGTGATCACATCCATATTTCCACCGCTTAAGATGGAAACGATCTTCTTATTCTTTACATCCAGATGACGGAGAGCTGCTACAGTAAGAAGTCCTGAGTTCTCTACGATCATCTTGTGGTTTTCTACCATATCCAGAAAAGCCACGATCAGCTCATCATCATCGATGGTAATGATATCGTCCAGATTTTCCTGGATATATGGGAAGATATTTTTTCCCGGAGTCTGTACTGCAGTACCATCTGCGATAGTATTTACGTGAGGAAGCGTTACGACCTCACCTTTCTCCAGGGATGCCTTCATACATGCTGCGCCTGCCGGCTCAACACCGATGACTTTGATGTGTGGGTTCAGAAGCTTCGCAAGTGTAGAGACACCTGTAGCAAGTCCGCCCCCTCCGATCGGTACCAGGATGTAATCTACAAGCGGAAGTTCCTGTACGATCTCCATGGCGATAGTTCCCTGACCGGTTGCTACTGCCGGATCGTCAAATGGATGGATAAAGGTATATCCTTTTTCTTCTGCAAGGGCAAGTGCGTGTGCGCAGGCTTCGTCATATACGTCGCCGTGAAGGATAACCTCCGCACCGTAACTCTTGGTGCGCTCTACCTTGATCAGTGGTGTGGTAGTTGGCATGACAATGACTGCTTTTACTCCATATTTATGTGCAGCATAAGCAACACCCTGGGCATGATTTCCTGCAGATGCAGTGATCAGACCTTTGTTCCTCTCTTCGTCAGAAAGTGTGCTGATCTTGTAATATGCGCCACGCACCTTATATGCACCGGTACGCTGCATATTCTCTGGCTTCAGATAAACCTTATTTCCCGTCATATCTGAGAAATAACTGCTGTATATCAGCTTTGTTTCCTGTGTCACTTCTTTTACTTTTGCTGCCGCTTCCTCAAAGCTCTCTAATGTAAGCATTTGTATTTAGCTCCTTTCTTCTACGTCAAAGAGGGCGTTTACAAATGCGTCTGCATCAAATTTCTGCAGATCATCGATACTTTCGCCTACTCCGATGTATTTTACTGGTATGTCAAGCTCAGACTGGATCGCTACTGCGATTCCGCCCTTGGCTGTACCATCAAGTTTGGTAAGAATGATTCCGGTAACGTTTGCGACCTCGGCAAACTGTCTTGCCTGGGAAAGCGCATTCTGGCCCGTGGTTCCGTCAAGAACTACCAGCGTTTCCAAATATGCTTCCGGATACTCACGTTCCAGAATACGGTAAATCTTGCGAAGCTCTTCCATAAGGTTTTTCTTATTATGAAGTCTTCCTGCGGTATCGCAGATCAGAATATCTGCATTTCTGGCTTTGGCTGCTGCCACGGCATCATAGACAACAGATGCCGGATCTGCTCCGTCCTGACCGCCGATGATCTCAACGCCTGCACGGTTGGCCCACTGTGTCAGCTGCTCCCCGGCTGCCGCACGGAAGGTATCTGCAGCTCCGAGGATGACCTTTTTTCCCTGATCCTTTAATTTACCGGCCAG
This sequence comes from Blautia sp. 2227st1_G12_2227SCRN_220401, assembly GCF_039062885.1. Taxonomy (NCBI): domain Bacteria; kingdom Bacillati; phylum Bacillota; class Clostridia; order Lachnospirales; family Lachnospiraceae; genus Blautia; species Blautia sp. 2227st1_G12_2227SCRN_220401. Next base: position 41,442 of record NZ_JBCLNI010000007.1, read on the forward strand.
TTTGCCTACGGAGGTAGTCTTGCCGACTCCGTTGACACCGATCACAAGGATCACGGATTTCCGATTCTCAAACTCATATTCTGTGCTTTCTACCTGCATCTGTTTTTTGATGCTGTCGATCAGAAGCTGTTTGCACTGGGACGGCTCCTTGATATGCTGCTCAGCAACCTGCTCCTTTAAATGCTCCAGAATGGAAGTGGTTGCGTTAATGCCGATATCTCCCATGATCAGAATCTCTTCCAGTTCTTCATAAAAATCATCATCAATACTGGAAAAACCGCTGAAAATGGAATCAAAGCCGGCAACGATATTGTCTCGCGTTTTGGTAAGTCCGCTTACCAGACGTTTAAAAAATCCTTTTTTTTCTTCTGCCATACTGATTCATCCCCTCTGCTACTGGGTAAGCTGGTTCTCTACTAAATCTACGGATACCAGCGTGGATACCCCTTTTTCCTGCATGGTAATTCCATAAAGCCTGTCTGCTGCATTCATGGTACCACGTCTATGTGTTATTATAATAAATTGTGTGTTCTTCGTCAACTTCTGAAGATATCCCGCAAAACGTCCTACATTGGAATCATCCAGTGCAGCCTCGATCTCATCCAGAAGACAGAATGGTGAAGGCTTCAGATTCTGGATCGCAAAAAGAAGTGCAATGGCTGTCAGAGCTTTTTCCCCACCGGAAAGCTGCATCATGTTCTGGAGTTTTTTTCCGGGCGGCTGGGAAATGATCCGGATCCCTGCCTCAAGGATATCCTCGTCTTCCGCAAGTTCCAGAGTTCCCCGGCCTCCGCCGAACAGTTCTTTGAAGGCTTTATCAAATTCTTTCTGGATCTCTCCGAATTTTTCGCTAAACTGCTTCCGCATGCCCTCATCCAGCTCCTGGATGATCTGTTCCAGCGTTTTTTCCGCTTCCAAAAGATCGTTGTACTGACCGCTTAAGAACGTATGCCGTTCCAGAAGTTCTTTGTAATCCTCAATGGCATTGACGTTGACAGAGCCAAGAGCTCGGATCTCGTCCTTTAATTTATGGATCTGCTGCTTCATCACATGCCTGTCATTCATTTCTTCTTTCCTGTACTGCAAGGCATTATTCGGAGTGATCTCGTATTCTTCCCACATATAGGAAATCCTTGCTTCCCGGTTCTCTTCGATCTTTTCTGCCTGAGTCTTCAGTCGGAAGCATTCTTTGTCCAGAAGACTGATCTGGCCAGACAGCTCATCACGCTTTTCAAAAAACTCCTTATGGCTTTTTGTGCGCTCTTCCTTTTCCTGCTGCCATTTTTCCAGCTGTTTTGCAGCCGCCTCTTCTTTTGCGGCAAAGCCTTCGATCTCCTTACGGACCTTGTCGATCGTCTTTCTCTTTTCTGCAGTTTCCTGGCTGCCTTTTTCCAGAGAATCCAGAATTTCTTCCCTCTCTTTCGAAAGAACTTCGATCTCCTCTTTCAGGCGCCGCAGATTTTCCTTTATGAAGCTTTCCTTCTGCTGGGATGCAGATGCGTCAAGACGGATCCTTTCCAGCTTCTCTGAAGTCTCCGCTTCGTCCTTTTTCCAGTCCTCCAGCTCCTTCTGCCGGGTCTCAATAAACGTTTCCAGCTCTTCCTCATCCCTTTTGGATGCTTCAAGTTCCTGCGTGATCTTTATGTTATCTGCCTGCATGTCTCTTGCCTGAAGACGGATCTCCTCCTGCTCCCTCTCGATCCTGGTATAACCGCCGCGGATCTCCTCCGCTTTTTTCTCCAGCTGTTCAATGTTCAACCTGGCTGTATTCTGCTGAATGGATTGTTCCTGAAATTTCTGCTGCAGCGCCGCCACAGTATCACGCATCTCATTTCTTCTGCTGCGGTTATCTTCCATGGACTGTCGGATCTCATGATACCCGGCTGCCAGCTCTTTTACCTTCTTTTCCAGTTCCTCGATCTCACGACGACGCCCAAGAAGATTGCTGTTGTTCTTAAAAGCTCCACCGGTCATGGAACCGCCTGGACTTAAGGATTCTCCCTCCAACGTTACCATACGGATACTGTGTCGGTATTTTCTGGCAATGGCAATAGCATGATCGATATGATCCACCACCAGCACTCTGCCAAGAAGATATCCGATCAGACCGTCATATTCCTTCTCTGCAGTTACCAGGCCACTGGCAAGACCAATAGCTCCCGGTTCGTTCAAAGCACCTCTTTGATTAAACTCGCCTCTTGAAGAAATGCTGTTTAACGGGAGAAAAGTCGCACGACCATACCGGTTTTTTTTCAGGAATTCGATCATCTGCTTAGCAGTCTGCTCGTTATCCGTAACGATATTCTGAATACTTCCGCCAAGAGCTGTCTCAATAGCGATCTCATAATTTTTTTCAACGTGAATGATATCCGCCACTACGCCACGGATCCCAGGAACATGATTCTTCTGTTCCATGACACGGCGGATACTGTTTCCATATCCATCATAACGTTCTGTGATATTGCGAAGGGATTCCAGTCTGGATGCCTCCCTATGATAGGACGTCTGTTCCTTTTCCAGCTGTGTATTCTGCTGTTTAAGGGTTTCCTGGATGGCATGTATCTCTTTTGTAAGACGGCTGCCTTCTTCTCTGGTTTCCTGAATGGCCTTCGTGATAGTGTCGTATTCCTTCTGTGCCTGATCGATCGCTGACTGCTGCTCCTCTTCCTGGGTTTTCAGGGAAAGGATCCTCTGACTGATCCCTGCTTTCCGGATATCCAGCTGCTCCTTCATGGCATCAAAACGCTGTGCCTTACCTTTGGTGTTTGCACGGGAATTAAGGATCTCAATGATCTCATTCTTACCATCTTCCACTGCCTGGGTGCATTCTTCGATGCTGCTCTGGATATTGTCCATTTTTTTCTGCTCGTCAGCAAGTTTTCTGTCGATCTCCCGTAAATTTGCCTGAAGATCTGCTTTTTGCTCTTCCAGAGCCTCCTGGTCTGCAGATTTTTTCTCCGTATCTTCCTGAACTGCTAAAAGACGGCTGCGATAATGACTATCATTCTGCTCTCCTGCCAGGATCTGTTCATGAAGAACATTGATCTCACCGGACAGCTGTTGTTTACGGATAGCACGATCCCGGCTTTCTTCCCGCAACGCCTCCATCCGCTCATTCAGCTCTTCCAGTATTTTTTCCAGACGTTCATATTCATCCTTGGTACGACTATGAGCATCCTGGGCTTCTTTTAACTGATTTTCTGCGATCCTGGTTTTTTCTTCCAGCTCGCGGATCAGATTTCCGGTGTGTTCATATTCCAGGAGGAACATATTTATATCCAGCTCTTTCAGATTTTCTCTTTTTGCCAGATATATTTTTGCAGTCTCAGACTGACGTTCCAGCGGTTCCAGCTGCTTGGTCAGCTCACTTAAGATGTCCGTGACACGGACCAGATTCTGTTGTTCTTCCTCAAGCTTCTTCAGTGTGGTATTTTTTCGTCTTTTAAATTTGACGATCCCGGCTGCCTCGTCAAAAAGCTCTCGGCGTTCTTCGGGTTTTCCACTTAAGATCTTATCGATCTGACCCTGTCCGATGATGGAATATCCTTCTTTTCCGATACCGGTATCATAGAACATCTCATTGATGTCCTTTAAACGACAGGAGCTGCCGTTGATGCGGTATTCGCTCTCACCGGAACGATACAGTCTTCTGGTAACGGTTACTTCTTCAAAATCCACCGGGAGCTTGTGATCACTGTTATCAAGTGTAATAGCCACGGACGCAAAGCTCAGAGGCTTGCGAAGCTCCGTTCCTGAAAAGATAACATCCTGCATATTCCCGCCTCGAAGCTGCTTGGCGCTCTGTTCTCCCAGAACCCAGCGGACTGCATCGCCAACATTACTTTTTCCGCTGCCGTTAGGTCCTACGATGCCGGTGATCCCGTTATGAAATTCAAAATTTATTTTCTGTGCAAAGGATTTAAATCCCTGCACCTCTATATTTTTCAGATACATTGGCCACCTGCTGTTATTTTATACTGCGTATTGCCTCTAGGGCTGCAGCCTGTTCTGCTGCCTTTTTTGTATGGCCGGTTCCGGTTCCCATACTTTTTCCATTGATCAGCGCCTCCACAGTAAAGCTCTTGCTGTGGTCCGGTCCCTCTTCTTTCAGAAGACGATATTCCACCGGATGATTTCCGCCTTCCTGTACCATTTCCTGAAGCACTGTCTTGCTGTCATAAAAAATCCTCTTATCCTCCAGATCGTTCAGGATAAATTTCATAACAAAAGCCTGTGCCGGTTCAAATCCACCGTCCAGATACATAGCCCCGATCAGAGATTCCAGGGCATCAGAAACGATGGAATCTCTTTTACGACCGCCCATCATTTCCTCACCTCTTCCAAGGAGGATAAACTCCGGAAGCCCGAATTCTCTTGCACAGTAGGCAAGACTCTTTTCACATACCATGCTGGCACGTTTCTTGGTCAACTCACCTTCCTGATTATTCCGGAATTTTTTGTACAGGAAATCACTGCTGATCAACTCCAGCACCGCATCTCCAAGAAACTCCAGACGCTCATTGCATCCAAGCTTTCCAAGGTGTTTTTCGTTGGCATAGGAGCTGTGTGTCATTGCCTGCTCCAGTAAAGATTTTGCGGTAAACTGGTATCCGATAGTCTGCTCCAGCTTTTTTAAATTATTTTCCATTTCTTCTTCCCTTCGTTACCCGGCGAAGAGTCTCCACTGCATCGCCGACAGTAACGATCTCCTCGGCTTCCTCCGGGGCGATACGAACATCAAAAGTTTCCTCCAGATCAATAAGAATCTGAAAAAAATCCAGAGAATCCACTCCCAGATCATCCACAAAGGTAGTTTTTTCTGTAATGGCATCCATATTTTTTCCCAGAGTTTTTTCGATGATGGTCTTCAGCATTTCCAGTTCCACGACTGTTCGCCTCCTGTTCTGTCTGTAATATTTCCGGCAATCCCGGTTTTATTTTTTTTCGCTTTTTTCTTCCGCCTGTGCTTTCTGCTCAGCTGCTATAAACTCCTCGATCTTTTCATTGATCTTCTCTTCCTTAAACTGCTCGCACTGAAAGATCGCATGACGGATTTCTACGCTTCTGGCACTTCCGTGGCTTTTGACCACAAGACCTTTCAGACCAAGAAGCGGTGCTCCGCCATATTCACTGGCATCAAATGATTTTAAGGTTTCCTTAAGAGCAGGTTTTACCATCAGAGCTCCCATTTTACTGCGAATGTTTGTCATCATACCTTTTTTGATCATAGATATCAGAGTAGCTCCAACACCTTCATAAAGCTTGAGGATCACATTTCCTACAAAAGCTTCACAGACTACTACATCTGCATAACCTGACGGGATATCTCTCGCCTCAATACTTCCGATGAAATTGATATCCTTACATGCTTTTAACAGAGGGAAGGTAGCCTTTACCAGCGCATTGCCCTTTTCTTCCTCAGCACCGTTATTAACGATAGCAACTCTTGGTTTCTTAATACCCACTACATTTTCCATATAGATGGAACCCATCTGCGCAAACTGTACCAGATGATCTGGTCTCGCATCTACATTGGCACCACAGTCGATCAGAAGGGAAACGCCCTTTGCCGTAGGGATCAGCGGAGCAAGAGGTGGTCTCCGGATTCCTTGGATCCTGCCTACGATCACCTGGCCTCCTACCAGTACCGCACCGGTGCTTCCGGAGGAAACAAAGGCATCGGCCTCCTGTTTTTTTACAAGATTTAATCCCACTACAATAGAGGAATCTTTCTTTTTCTGGATAGCCATGACCGGAGGTTCCGCAGTCTCGATCACCTGAGACGCATGCACCACGCGAATCCTGTCCTTAGGATAATCCGGGTATTTCCGAAGCTCTGCTTCGATCACATCCTGTACTCCTGTAAGGATGACCTGGATGTTCTCTTTTTCTTTCACAGCTTCCACCGCGGCTTTTACCGGTTCCTCGGGAGCATTGTCACCACCCATTGCATCTACAACGACTTTTACCATTTCTGACATATGTTGTCCTTTCTCTGTCCGAAATCTTTTCGGAATGCATATGGTACACTGTAGTGAAAATCCTCATACACATCCGTATAAGGATTTTCATTGCAGAGTACCAAAAGTTAAGCGGATATTCGAAATCCACATTCGCTACCTACTCATAACCGAATAACTGCTTTGCAGTTTATCCGGTTAACGTACCGTTATTTATGATACTAGAGTTTTGCCTGAGAAGTCAATATCTTTTACTCTTTCTGATTTTCAATCTGTTCTGCAAGATCATTTAAATATACCCAGCGATCCATTTTTTCGTCCAGCTTCTGCTGGATTTCCTGCTGCTCGTCGGAAAGCTCCCTGAGTTTTCCCGCATTTGTGGCATTGGCAGCCATCTCTTTGTCAATCTGCTCCAGACGTTCTTCCAATGCTGCGATGTCATCGTCAATAGTGTCAAATTCTTTCTGTTCTTTATAGGTGAATTTCAGTTTCTGTTTCCGGTTCTGTTTCCAGGTATCTGCAGCGGATTTCTTTTTCTCAGGCTCAGCTGTTTCTCCCTGTACTGTACCGCCATTCATATCTGAACGCGTTTCCAGAGACTGTCCCTTTCTTTCCTTTGCTTCCAGATAATCCGTATAACCGCCCTCATACTGGACAAGCCGGCCATCTCCCTCAAATGCCATAATACGGTTCACCACATTATCCAGGAAATAGCGGTCATGGGACACTGTGATCACGATGCCGGAAAAAGAATCCAGATAGTCCTCAAGAATGGTCATGGTGGGAATATCAAGATCATTTCCGGGCTCATCAAGAAGAAGAACATTTGGCGCCTCCATCAGAACCTTCAAAAGATACAGTCTTCGCTTCTCACCTCCGGAAAGCTTCTCCACCGGGGTGTACTGCATGGCCGGATCAAAAAGAAATCTCTCAAGCATCTGGGAAGCTGTGATCCTTCCTTCTTTTGTCGGAACATATTCCGCCACCTCACGGATATAATCAATCACTCGCTGTCTTCCATCCATATCCGGAACGTTTTGTGCAAGATACCCGATACGGATCGTTTCTCCGATCTGAATCTCTCCGGAATCCGGCAAGATCAGTCCATCTGCCATTTTAAGAAGTGTGGACTTACCGCAGCCATTTGGCCCGATGATCCCGAGACGCTGATCACGAAGAACAATATGATCAAAATCATTGATCAAAAGACGACCTTCGATGGTTTTACTTACATGATGAAACTCTATGGTTTTCTTTCCCATACGGGTCTCAATGGAATCCATTTCCACATTCTGCTCTTTCAGCGGGGTTTTTCCCGCCTTCAGTGCTTCCAAACGGTCAAGCCTTGCTCTCTGTTTTGTACTTCTGGCACGACAGCCTCTTGCTGCCCATTCCAGTTCCATCCGAAGTACACTGCGGCGCTTCCGGTCACTGGCAAGCTCCATTTCCTCTCTCTGCGCTTTCAGCTCCAGAAATCTGGAATAATCTCCTGCATAGGAATATAATTTTCCGTGGCTGATCTCCAGGATCCGGTTTGCCACACGATCCAGGAAATAACGGTCATGAGTGACCATGATCACCGTCCCACGAAAATTCCGGAGAAAATCTTCCAGCCATATGACCATTTCTCCGTCCAGATGGTTGGTAGGCTCATCCAGGATCAGAATATCAGCCGGATTTAAAAGCATCCTTGCCAGCGCCACTCTTTTCTTTTCACCACCGGAAAGATTATCCATATTAATATTCTGATCGGTAATACCAAGTGTATTCAGCATGCGTCTGGCCTCACTTTCGGTACTCCAGTCCTTCTGCCATTTGCCTTCTGCCACATAGTCCAGAATGGTCATATGCTGCGGAAATTCCGGAGTCTGGGGAAGCCAGCTGATCCGGATCCCGTTCTGGGTGATCACCTGCCCTTCGTCCGGTTCTTCCTCTCCGGCGATCACGCGGAGCAAAGTAGTTTTACCGGTTCCGTTTACACCGATGATACCTATTTTTTCTCCCTGATCGATGCCGCAGGAGATATCATCAAATATCACCTTATCTCCAAAAATTTTGTGGATATGTTCTATATTAAGAATGTTCATGCGCATTTTCTCCGTTTTCTTCCAAAGTATATAAAAATCATTTCCATGATAGCGAATTTCCACGATTCCGTCAAGAATCACTGTTATGACAGGGGAAAGGGCTGTACCTCAAATCTGGAAGTACAGCCCTCTTGGGGGATTGTTTTTTATCTGGATTTTGGTCAACAGTTTCTGGTGTCGCCAGCTGCTGCCCTTATTTTTCGTATATCCACCGCCTTTCGTATCTTTTGACGCTATTGTAAAAAAATTATCAGGAAATGACAACAGACCTGTGACAAAATGACAGTTTCCATGAAATATGACATTTTTATGTTAAATATCTGCTAAAAGCACGTTCATTCCTGATAATTTTCTACACAATACGTCATTTCAGGCCAAAATCCGATATTGGATATACATAAAAGTTATGATATACTATTTTTACTACTCTTTTATAAACCGGAGGTTATATTATTTTGAATATTGCAATTATTGATGACATCTCAACGGATGCAGAAGCCCTGAAGAATATCGCTGTTTCCTATTTTGAGAAAAAACAGATCCGGGCAGAAATCTGTCATTTTTTCAGCGCAGAAGAATTTTTTGAAGATTATCAGCCCGGAAAATTTCAGATCCTGTTCCTGGATATTTATATGGACGGGATGACAGGTATGGAAGCTGCACGCAGGATCCGAAGACAGTCCGATAACTGCATCCTTGTTTTTGTCACTACCAGCAGTGATTTCGCTGTGGAAAGCTATGATGTAGGAGCCTCCTATTATCTTCTGAAACCATTTCAGCCAGAAAAACTCTGTTCCATTCTGGATTCCTTTCAATCCAGGCATTTACTGGCATCCCGTTACATTGAAGTCGTTTCTGACCGGGTTCCCATCCGGGTCCCTCTGCGCAGTATTTTATATGCAGATACATTCCGAAATGCAGTGTGCCTTCATACCGACGCCGGTCCGGTCCGTTCTTATCTTACCTTTCACAAATTTGAGGAGCAGATCCGGGACTGTCCCAATTTTCTCTCCTGTTACCGTGGCTGTGTCGTCAATATGGACCGTATACAGGAAGCTTCTGAAGAAGGCTTTCTTCTGGACAACGGGGAGGTCGTCCAGATCCGGAAACGTGGCTCTTCTGCTATCCGTAAAGCCTATCTTCAGTATCTCTTTGCGTCAGATGAAGAAATATCTCAGCTTTAAAAATGCCATTTTCAGACTGAAAATCCGCAAACCCTCCATAACGTGCCGCAATTTCCATGATCGACGCAGTTCCGATCCCCTGTCCGGAATGCTTACCTGAAAAAAATCCTGTTTTATTTCTGCGTAAGGGATCTGTGCAGCTGTTTTCTTCTTTTATAAGAAGTTTATTATTTCTGGTACGTATCTGTACACGGACAAATCTGGAACTGCCTTTCGGACAAAGCTGTGCCGCTTCTATGGCATTTTCCAGAAGATTTCCAAAGAGACGACAAAAATCTGTATCCTGGATCCCTGTTTTTTCCGGTGCCTCTACCTGACACTGAAAAACGATCCCGTTTTTTCTGCATAGTTCTTCATAATAATGTAAGATCGCATCGGCAACCTGATTTTTACAGTAAGAATGATAGGTCAAACGTTCCTGGAATTCACGGGTATACCGGCAAAGGTATTTCTGCATTTCTCCATACTGCTCACGTTCCAGTAATGCAGACAGAACACGAAGGTGCTGACGCATATCATGACGGACACGGCTGGTTTCTTCCATCTGTTCTTTTAATCGGTCGTAATGATTTTTCTGGGCAAGGAGACGAAGTTCAGTCTGATGACTATATACCTCATAAGTCAGACTGATCTTATATGCTTCTGACAGGTCTCTCCACAGAACACAGCCAAACGCAGCTGTCAGTATCAGCCCACCTGTCTCCGGGAAACCTCCTCCCAAAATCGGCTCATAAAGATACCCTATCCGATCTGCCACAAGGGAACAGGCATAAATCGTTGTTCCCACCAAAACGATCTTTCCATATCTGCAATCTGTTTCTCCAAAAGTATTGAGCAGCATATAGATCGCTGCCACCCATTTGACTGCCTCACTGATCCAGACAACATCATAAAGAAGCCTGGCTGAAGGAAGTATATCCGCAAAAATCTCCAGAAAGAAAGCTACTACGATCCAGAGATCGATCAAAAGAAACAGATATATGCCCCTTTTTTTTCCTATAATACAATCCTCAAGCCGGATCATGCAGGAAAGGATCAGATAATAGATCATAGTTTCCAGGGCATACCAGGGCCTCGTGGGAAGAAGAAAAAAATTATGTACCAGGGAGCATAACGAATATCCTGCCACACAGAGACAGACCAGATTAAAAATAGCAAATTCTTTTGTCCTGGTTCTGACATGTACCATAAGAGTCCCAAACATGATACAGATACAGAACGCAATGGCACAGCCGCTTCCGAGTACCCGCAGTCCTCTCTGTATGCTTACACGGACCGGAGATCCCAAAACCGGAATAGCCTGGATTCCGGATCTGATATGGCTTTTGTCTGCTACTGCTATGACAATCTCCACAACCCCGGATCCCTGAAACGCAAAAACACGGTTCATGACCCGGTCCATATAGGTTTTTTCGTCAGGATCCCCCACTTCCCCGGCCAGTTCTCCATTGATATAGATTCGGTATGCGGAAAAAACCTCCGCCATAGATATAGCCCAGATTTTTTCCTCTTCGGGCAGGATCAGAAACATCCGGTATGTCCCACATCCATACGTAGAAGCCTCTTTATTCCCCAGTTCCATTTCATTACGTTCTCCAATCGAAATATAACAACTGTAATATCCTGGATCCTTTTTCAGCATCTCAGGTGTAAGCAGCTTTCCCGGAAAATATTGCCATTCCCTGGCAAGATAATGTAGCTTTGCCGCCGCATCTTTATCATCCAGACAAAGGATTCCCTGAATGGGCTGCTCGCCTTTCGCTGTATATTCATTATTTATGAGATACATCATAAAAAAAGCAGTCATAGATAACACCACAGTAAGTCCAAAGATCAGGGTCCATTGCCTACTTTTCTCCTTTATGACTGTCACCTCGCTTTCCGGATCTGCTTCGGATTCCTACGATCAGCACTGTTATCATTGTTGCTGTCGTCAGGACTGCCACTGCAAAAGGATTCTCTTCTATATCATCTATTTTCCGACCTCTTACGCAGAAGATTCCTGTCTCGTCCGTGTCAACGATCAGAAGATCCTGCTTTTTATCTAGGAATGTCTTTAGTTTTCTTCCTCGGGAATCCGTAATTTCCATAGTTTCCGGATCTCCGTTGGGAAATATCTCTTTTACCGGTATCATGATCCGGCTCCCCGGAATATCCGTGATCTTCTGAGTGCCTTTATAGATCTTTATTTCATATGAATGATTGGAAACCTTTTGTACCAGTGCCTGTATTGTACCATTCTCTGCTACCTTCCAACTTTGTGCCACAGAAGCAGGGATACGAAGACTGATTCCTTCTTTTTCAAAATTTATATCTCCCATATATTTCAGGATAAGATCCAGACGTTTTCCACTGATCACAGTCCATTTTTCAGTAACAACTTCTGTTACCTTTCTGGCCGGCTGTTGCACTTCAGGTTCAGCCCGTACAGTTCTCGCGTTATAAATCATACCGACACACAGCGCAATAACTTCAAATATCAAACAAAAACCATATCGTATTGTTTTTTGCAGATTATGCATATCTGGTCATCCCCATTACATATGTTTCATCTATCTGCATCCAGAATACCTCTTTTTCAGCTTTCAGGCAATCAAATCTATACGTAATAAATCGACATCTTTCGAACAAAACAAAGGTGCTGATCACTGCTATTGCACAGAATCAGCACCTTTTCATATATCGTTATTTCTTTTTCTGCATACCTGGAAATCGCCGAAAATAATAGATGACAAACAGTACCGCAGTAATTATCCAGGACACCGGATAACTGAGCATGATACTGTCGATCCCCGGATGAGATCTTACAAAAGCAAACAACCAGATGATACGTAAAAGACAGACTCCTCCACAGGTCAAAATCATAGGAACCAGTACTCTTCCGGCACCACGCAGCGCTCCGGAAAGAATTCCGATCACAACATAAATAGCATAGGACGGAATCAGGAAACGGATCATATGCACCCCAATGTCTACAACCACCTGATCTGTTGTAAACAAATGGTAGATCGGATTTGCGAACAGAATAAGTGCTCCGCTTACAATAAACGCCGAAATGTATGCCATCACCATACAGACGCGGACACTTTTTCGCATGCGGTGGTATTTTCCGGCACCATAATTCTGTCCCACAAAGGTGGTAATTGAGATGGCAAAAGCATTGCATACCATCCAGAACACCGCATCAATCTTTCCCATAGTTCCCCAGGCTGCCACTGTGTCAGTCCCCAGTTCATTGACAAAAATCTGAATGGTGAGATTGGCAATATTATACATCACCGATTCCAGTCCTGCCGGAAGTCCAATCCTGAGAACTGCCCCCAAAGACCGGAGATCAAAACGGATCTCATGAAATTCCAGACGATAAATATCCTCTGCGCGCATCAGGAACCAGGTTACAAGGATGGCACTGACTGCCTGACAGCTGACTGTTGCAAGTGCAACACCGAGGACTCCCATATGGAAGATCACCACAAACACAACATCCAGCAAAATATTCAACAAACAGGTAATGATCAGCACATAGAGCGGTCTTTTGGAATCCCCCACTGCTCTTAGGATACTGGATACCATGTTGTAGACCAGATTGAAAAATGTTCCCGCAAAATAGATATGCAGGTACAGCACAGAATCGGGAATTACTTCTGCCGGTGTTTTCATCAGGTGAAGGATCGGCTCAGCCAGGATAAAACCTGCTGTTCCCACAATAATACTGGCAGCCAGGCAGAAGATCATGGATGTGTGAAGTGCTTTTTTAAGGTTTTTGTGGTCTTTCGCTCCGTAAAACTGAGAAATCACTACAGACGCACCGGAACATAAACCTACAAAAAAACCTACGATGAGATTCACGATCATACTGGATGAGCCTCCTACTGCTGCCAATGCTTCTTTTCCCACAAAGCGGCCTACTACAACTGTATCGGCAGTATTGTAGATCTGCTGGAACAGAGTTCCAAACAAGATCGGAAAAAAGAATATCAGAAGCTGCTTCCAGATCACACCCTCTGTGATCTGGTTCACGGCGGTATTTTTCTGATTCTTGTTCTGTTTCATATTTTTTTATTTCCCCCCAGAGTATAAAAAAAGCCGGTATACTTATCTCAGCATACCAGACTCTTTTCGCATCATATATTGACTGTCTAATTAAAATTAGTCCTCAACTTTGATGATTTCCTTCTTATTGTAGCTTCCGCAAGCTTTGCAAACTCTGTGTGGCATCATAAGTGCTCCACATTTGCTACATTTAACAAGGTTCATAGCGCTCATTTTCCAGTTCGCTCTTCTCTTGTCACGTCTAGCTTTGGAAGATTTGTTCTTAGGACAAATGGACATAGGTTACACCTCCTTAAATTTACTGAATATATCACTGATAGCTGCCATGCGGGGATCCTTAGGCTCCTCCTTGCATCCGCAGGGACCTTCGTTCAGGTTCTTCCCGCAGCGGCTGCAGATACCTTTACAGTCTTCTTTACATAAGACCTTTAAAGGCCAGCATATCAATACCTCAAGATAGACCAACCGGTCCACATCCAGGTTCATACCTGTGAGATAGCTGCTTTCATCCAGATCATTGACACGCTCTTCATCAGAAAGCTTCATATCGAGCTTCTTCTTAAATTCCAACGGCATCTCGACGGCTACTGTCTCAAGACAGCGGTCACAGGGAATGCCCACTGTGATCTTACCGGTTCCTGTAAGCTCAAGAACCTTATCACCGGTATTGGTGATCGTAAGCTCTACCGGTTCCTTCGCAAGTACCGGAAAACTTCCCATCTGAAAATCAATCTTCTCCAGTTCAGGAATAACTGATTCCTGGATCGTCTTGCCATCACAGGAAGAAATGTCTAATAAATGAATCTGCATAAGTCTCTCCTATCCACACTCAATCCATTATACATATGGTCTTGTGATTTGTCAACGTTATTTTCGGGAAAATATTACATTTTTTTAATTTTTTGTTACTGTTGGCTTAATCAGAAATTCGGGGTAAATTACGGGGGTGGACCTTTAATTGTCCGCCCCCCGAATGTATACTGCTGATCCACAGTAATATATAATTCTGCCTGATTACCGATCATGCCCGAACGGTTCTGTACCGGTACTGAAACAGCTGATTATACCAGTGCTACAGTCTCACGGCAGATTGCAAGCTCCTCGTTTGTCGGGATAACTGCAACCTTAACCTTGGAGTCCGGTGTGGAGATCACGATTTCCTCGCCACGATGTCCGTTAGCATCTTTGTCAAGTGTTACGCCAAGGTATCCGAGATAGCTGACAACCTTCTCACGTACCGGGATCGCATTCTCACCGATACCTGCTGTGAAGACGATCGCGTCAACACCATTCATTGCTGCAACATATCCGCCTACGAATTTAGCGATGCTATAGCAGAGAACGTCGATGGCATTAGCTGCATCCTCGTTTCCGCCTTCAGCTGCCTCGTTGAGGTCACGGAAGTCGCTGGAAAGTCCGCCGGAAAGTCCGAGAAGACCAGATTTCTTGTTGAGTACATTCATAACGCCCTCAATGTCCAGGTTCTCTTTCTTAGCAATGAACTCCATGATAGCCGGATCGATGTTACCGGAACGAGTTCCCATAACAACACCTTCAAGTGGTGTAAGACCCATTGTTGTATCTACACATTTGCCATTTACAACTGCGCTGATGGAAGATCCGTTTCCAAGGTGGCAGACGATAACTTTGGAGTTGTCTTTGTCAAGGCCAAGGAAATCAACAGCTCTCTTGGATACGAAGCTGTGGGATGTTCCGTGGAAACCGTATCTTCTTACTTTATATTTCTTGTAGAAGTCAAGCGGAAGTCCATAGAGATATGCTTTAGCAGGCATTGTCTGATGGAAAGCGGTATCAAATACGCCTACCTGTGGTACGCCTGGCATAAGCTCTGCACATACACGGATACCAATGAGGTTAGCCGGGTTGTGGAGCGGTGCAAGGTCATTGCACTCTTCTACTGCTTTGATCATCTCGTCTGTGATCACTGCAGAAGAAGCAAATTTCTCGCCTCCGTGTACGACACGATGTCCAATCGCATTAACCTCTTTAAGGCTTCCGATTGCACCTGTTTTATCGTTTGTAAGAGCATCCAGTACCATCTGGATCGCTTCTTTATGTGTTGGCATAGCTGCCTCTGTGATCTCTTTGTCACATCCGGCTTTCTGATATACCAGTCTTCCGTCAATACCGATTCTCTCGCAGAGACCCTTTGCAAGTACATTCTCTGTCTCAGAATCGATTAACTGATATTTTAATGAAGAACTTCCACAGTTGATAACTAATACGTTCATGATTTAACTCTCCTGATCTTTTAATAATTATTTATCCTCTGCCTGGCACTGTACTGCTGTGATCGCTACAACACCTACGATATCATCTGCAGAGCATCCGCGAGACAGGTCGTTTACAGGTTTTGCGATACCCTGTGTAACAGGTCCGTATGCTTCTGCTTTACCAAGACGCTGAGCAAGCTTGTATCCGATGTTACCTGCATCAAGGTCAGGGAATACCAGTACGTTAGCTTTACCTGCTACTTCGCTTCCCGGTGCTTTGGATGCGCCTACGCTTGGAACGATAGCTGCATCAAGCTGGAACTCTCCGTCAAGTTTAAGCTCCGGATGCTCCTCTTTGGCAATTCTTGTAGCCTCTACGACTTTATCTACGTCAGGATGCTTTGCACTTCCCTTAGTGGAGTGGGAAAGCATAGCTACGATCGGCTCCTCCTGAACAAGAAGCTTAAAGGACTCAGCAGAAGATGCTGCGATCGCAGAAAGCTCATCCGGAGTCGGGTTCTGGTTCAGACCGGAATCAGCAAATACGAATGCACCGTTTGCACCATACTCGCAATCCGGAACAACGATCAGGAAGAATGCGGATACAAGCTTGGTTCCCGGTTTTGTCTTCAGGATCTGAAGGCATGGACGAAGTGTATCTGCTGTAGAATGGCATGCACCGGATACCATACCGTCTGCATCCCCCATCTTAACCATCATTACGCCATAGTATGGGTACTGAGTATGAAGGATCTCTTTCGCTTTCTCAGGTGTCATTCCCTTCTTTGCTCTCAGCTCTACAAATTTATCAATATATGCCTGAGTTCTGTCAGATTTCTCCGGATCTACGATCTGTGCACCGGAAATATCAAAGCCGCCCTCTGCAGCTTTCTTGTTGATCTCTTCCTCATTACCGATGAGGATGATCTTTGCAACTCCCTCTTTCAGAATCTTGTCAGTTGCCTCAAGAGTTCTCATATCCTCTGTCTCTGGCAGTACAATTGTTTTTACGCTTTCTTTTGCTCTTTTTTTAAGCAGTTCAACAAATCCCATGATTAAATGGCTCCTTTCTTGATGTAACAAAAACGCTAGTGTCTGTTCGGGCACTACACTATGTTTATTATACCCCCTTACACTTTTCTTTTCAAGCGTTTCATTGTCAGAAAATGGCTATACTGCGTATTTTTTGAAGTGCAATTGTTACTGTTTACCGACAATGTTCTGCGATGTGTTTTTTGTGGATAAAGATCACAGATGGCCCGAGGATTTCGGCGCATAATTATAAATTTGCGTGATTTCTGTATCTCACAAAGGGTGTTGCCGGGCCCAGAGCGGACAGCAGCATTCGGGTTTATGGCAGCAAAACAGATTTCGAATGCCTCTTAACTTTTTACATTGCTTATGTTAAAATAGCACCATTATTATAATATAAGAACTTATTTCAAGATTTGAATTTTCAGAAACGGCAGGTACTTTTTTATATGAAAGTTGTTGGAATCATTGCAGAATATAACCCATTTCACAAAGGTCACGAATACCAGATCCGCTATGCCCGGGAGATCCTTGGTGCTGATTATATTGTGGTCGCCATGAGCGGGGATTTTGTCCAAAGAGGGGCTCCTGCCCTTATGGAAAAACATCTCCGGGCTGAGATGGCTCTTCTCGGAGGCGCCGATCTGATCCTGGAAATGCCGGTACAGACAGCAACGGCCAGTGCGGAAGGATTTGCCGCAGGTGGCGTAAGCCTTCTTGACGGGCTTGGTGTTGTAGATGAGCTATGTTTCGGAAGTGAATGCGGAGATACAGAGACTCTTATGAATATTGCACAGATTCTTATAAAGGAACCGTTTGAATACCGCAAACTCCTTCAGCAGAATCTTCGTACCGGAATGAGTTTTCCTGCTGCAAGAAGCAGTGCTTTGATCCGTTACATGCGAGAAAAAGCCACTTCCGTGCATAACACATTCGGCGTTTCATCAGAACATATTGAACTCATTCTTTCTTCTCCCAATAACATCCTGGGAATCGAATACTGCAAAGCGCTTCTCCGTCTTAACAGCCGTATCCTTCCTCATGCACTTTTAAGAAAGGGATGTGGTTATCATGATACGGATTTTTCTCTTCTTTCTGACGAAGAATTTCCCTCTGCTTCCGGCATCCGGAGCCTTATGAAAAAATCCGAAGGAACTGTGCAGTCTGCTAATCTTTCCCGGTTGATCCCTTCTGCTTCCCTTCCCGGATTCCTGGATTCTCTCAAAAAAGGAGCATGGCTTTCTGACTCAGCACTGGATCTTCCTCTGCATTACAAACTGCTTCAGGAATCCGAAGAAACTTTAAAAATGTATCCGGAGCTTTCGGATGCACTGATCCGGCGTATCCTGAAATCCCGAAATCAATATGAAGGTTTTTCCCAGTTTGCGGATCTTTTGAAAACACGGGATATTACCCGTTCTGCTATCTGCCGCAGCCTTGTCCGGATCTTTCTTGACCAAAAAACAAAAGCACCCGGACACATTCCCTATGCCCGGGTACTTGGCTTTCAAAAAAACAGTGCTCCGCTTCTCAGCCAGATCAAGAAAAACTCCTCGATCCCGTTGATCACCAAAGCCGCCGATGCATCTGCGATCCTCGATGAAACTGCGCTTCGACTTTTTAATGAAACCTGTGCGGCTTCCAATCTTTACGAAATGCTTCTCTGCCACAAAACAGGTCAGCCTTTCATCCACGAGATGAAAAAACCGCTGCGGATCATTTAAGATCCACAGCGGCTTGAACGCTGATAAGTAATCTTTTCATGGCTTGAGATCGGATTTTGAACAACTTTCAGTTATTCAGTTTAATCCGCTTTTTCGGATCGCTTCCACTGCTTCCCGGATCTTCTCCGGCGGAAGTACCAGGGCGAAACGTACGTAGCCCTCTCCATGGGGACCAAAGCTTGCTCCCGGAGTCACGATGACGCCGGCCTTTTCCATCAGTTCCATACAGAATGCCATGCTGTCGGTGCGGCCACCCGGAATCTTCGCCCAGACAAACATGGTGCCTTTTCCATTTGGAAGTTCCCATCCGATATCACGAAGTCCCTGGCAGAGAGCATCTCTTCTCTCCTGGTACTTCTGACACTGTTCTTTTACGCTGTCCAGCGGTCCCTGAAGTGCTGCAATAGCTGCTTTCTGAAGCGGCAGGAACATGCCGAAGTCGATCTGGCTTCTCAATTTGCGGAGCGCTGCGATCACATCCGGCCGGCCTACCAGAAAGCTAAGTCTTGCGCCTGTAACATTGAAGGATTTGGAAAGACTGAAAAATTCCACTCCAATATCTTTCGCTCCCGGAGTGGCCAAAAAACTTCCTCCAAATGCCCCGTCAAAAATAATATCGCTGTACGCATTATCATGAATGATCAGAATATCATATTTTTTCGCAAATTCCACGATTTCTTCGTAAAGTCCCGGAGTGGCAATGCTTCCTACCGGGTTGGACGGCAGGGATACTACCATATATTTAGCCTTATTCGCTATTTCTTCCGGAATTCCCTTTACATAGGGAAGAAAATCATGTTCTGCAACCAGCGGATAATAGTAAGGAACTGCTCCTGCCATCAGACTTCCTGCTGCAAATACAGGATAGCACGGATCCGGAAGAAGTACTGTATCTCCCTCATCACAAAGCGCCATGCCAAGATGCCCCATTCCTTCCTGGCTTCCATAAACAGTCATTACCATGTCCGGTGTCAGTTCCACATCAAAACGTTTCTTATAATAAATACAGACTGCATCCAGAAGCTCCGGCAGATCACGGAGACTGTATTTCCAGTTGTTGTCATCCATAGCTGCTTCCGCTACAGCTTTCTTGATATATTCCGGAGTCTTGAAATCCGGAGTTCCCACACTCATGTTATAGATCTTCATGCCCTGTGCTTCCAGCTCCATACGCCGGTTGTTCAGAGCAGCAAAAATTTCATCTCCAAATCGGTCCAGTCTTTTTGAAAACTGCATATCATTCGTCCCTCTTCCATAATAAAATCAAACGGATATTCGCAATCCGCTTCGCTACTTGCTCATAAATGAAATCACAAAGTGATTTCATTTATTTTATCACGGTAACGTGACATACTCAAGAATTTTCATAAAAAAAGAACCATCACCTGTGTAAAGCAGCTATTCATTTTCCACTTTACACATGATCGGTAACGGTTCTTCATTATTTATTCCGTTTATTCAGACAAAAGAATACGGTCATTATCCAAAGCCTTGCCCACTCCCGTTTTAAATTTCTCAAGAAGGCCATCCACGGTCATATCCTTCTTCTCTTCCCCTCCGATATCCAGCACGATATTGCCGGAGTCCATCATCAGGATACGGTTACCAAGATCAATTGCTGACTGCATATTGTGTGTGATCATCAGACAGGTCAGCTGATTTTCTTCCACGATCCGTCTGGTGAGATTAAGGACTTTCTCAGCAGTTCCCGGATCAAGGGCTGCAGTATGCTCGTCCAGAAGAAGTAATTTCGGCGGATTCATGGTTGCCATCAAAAGCGTCAGCGCCTGTCTCTGTCCACCAGAAAGAAGACCTACCGGATGGCTCATCCGCTCTTCCAGCCCAATGTCCAGCTTCTTTAATTCCTCACGAAAACGCTCTTTTTCCTGCCGGGTCGTGCGGGAAAGCCACCCACCCTTGCCGGCTGCAAGTGCAAGATTCTCTTCGATCGTCATTCCCGGTGCAGTACCACGCATCGGATCCTGATAAAGACGTCCGATCTCTTTTGCGCGTGCATGCTGCGGCATAAATGTGATATCCCTGCCATCCAGCTCGATTGAACCGGCATCTGTAAGAAAATCACCGCAGATCGCATTAAAAAGTGTTGATTTTCCTGCACCATTGGAACCGATGATCGTAGCAAAGTCGCCTTTTTTCAGTTCCAGGGAAAGATCTGTGATCGCCTTTTTTTCGTTTACGGTTCCCGGATTAAATGTTTTTGAAATATGGCTGATTTTTAACATAGATCATCTTCCCCCTTTTGCATGAGTCATTCTTCTTCGGATCTGCGGCCACTGTTTCTTAAGATATGGACCGGAAATTGCAAGAACAACGATCACAGAAGATACCAGTTTCAGCATAAATGCCGGCATGTTGAAACGAAGTGCAATGGTATATACAAGACGGAAAATAAAGGAACCAAGCACCATTCCTGCTGCTCTTACAAAAATTCCACCACGACCAAGGAGTGTGCCTCCGATCAGCAGAGAGGCCAGTGCGATGGTGACCATACCCTGACCGATGTTGATATCTACGGATTTCTGTGACTGAGACAGAAGACATCCGGAAAGTGCGGTAAATGCATTTGCCACGCAAAGGCCGATCACCGTTGTAAAGACCGGATTGATGGAGGAAGATTTTACCATATCAGAATTATTTCCGGTTGCCCGGATCGCAAGGCCAAGTCTTGTTTTCAGAAAGAACACCAGAAATACGATCACGAGGATCACTGCGATGGCTGCAATGAGGATATCTTCCCTGCCTTTTAACGGTGTACCTGCAAGCGCATCCTTCATCATGGTAAATACTGTGGTCGTCCGATTCATATTGATCAGGGATGAGCCTCCCATAACTGCGATATTTACGGAATATAACGCCGTATTTACAATGATACCTGCAAGCAGGCTGTCTACTCCCAGCTTCGTCTGCAGGATAGCCGTTACAAATCCTGATGTAACACCTGCTGCCATGGCTGCCGCAATGGACAGAAACGGATGTCCGCTTACAGCAACTACGGCTCCTACAGCGGCCCCGAAGGTAAAGCAGCCATCTGTAGAAAGGTCGCAGACATTCAGCATGGAATAACTAAGGAACAAAGCAAGAACTGTCAGAGAACAGATCAGTCCAAGCTTCAGGGCAGTCTCCCCGAGGGAGAGCATAGTTGCAATCGTCACAGTGATTTCCTCCAATTGGATTTATTTCATAACTGCTCACAAAAGTGAGCGGTTAATTTATTTTGATTCTACTTCATCAAAGCTTTCTGCAGTTGTGATCTCATTTACCTGTGTGCAGAGAGGCTCAAATGCCTTCTTTACGGTATCGAAATCAAGTCCAAGTGCCTTGCAGGTTTCTGTATTAACTGTTGCAGTACCATTGTCAAAGGTTTCAACAGCTGTCTTAGACGGATCCGCATTATCTATCAGGATGTCAGCGATCATATCGGCTGTTTTCTGTCCCAGATTTGCATAATCAACACCATATCCTACAAAGGCACCATTTAATGCAAAGGAGTCGGCACCTGTGTAGTGCGGGATTCCTGCGTCGATGAATTTTTCATAAATAGAAAGTTCTGCTGTCATGATGGTGTTGTCCGTAGGTGTAAATACGGCATCCACACCGTCAGCGATCAGTGCATCTGCTGCGAGCTGGACTTCATCGGTAGTGGTCCCGGTACGCTCTACATATTCGATTCCCTCTTTATCCAGATAATCTTTTGCTTCCTGGATCGCTGTTGTGGAGGAATCCTGTCCTACATCATAGAGAAGACCGATCTTCTTTACATCCGGATTCTGTGCCTGGATCAGCTTCATGATAGAAGAAGTATCCAGGTAATCGCTGGTTCCTGTGATATTTGCACCAGGAGCATCCAGAGAATCTACAAGACCGGAGCCAACCGGATCAGATACTGCGGAGAAAACAACCGGTGTATCGCTTCCCTCTGTAGCGGACTGCATACGCATTGCTACTGGTGTAGCCACACCAACCATCAGGTCAACCTTATCCGCCTGAAAATCTGAAATGATCTGTTCCATAACACTGGCATCTGCATTACAGTTATCATAAGACACATCAAATGTGACACCCTTTTCTTTGCCAAGCTCCTCCAGACGGGACTGGATATTGTCTACGATCTGGTTCAGGGAAGCATCATCTACATAATTGCAGATGCCCACTTTAAAATCTTCCGCCATAACCGGGCTTGTCATCATCATAGTTGTTGCTGCTACTGCTGCTGCGATCACTAACATTCTTTTTTTCATGGTTTTGTTCTCCCTTCTTATTTCCGCTTATGATTACCTTTTGTACACCTTGCGGTCTGCTTTTCCGGAACAACTTTCATGCGACAGAATCGCTTTTCCTGTAACACAAAAACCGTCCCAAGCTTATATCATGCTTGAGACGGTAATAAAAGTTCTTTATTATCGCGGTACCACTCAAATTGACGAATCGTCCACTTTCCGGTGTACTAACATACACTCCTCATTGGTAACGGGTTCGGTTCCCGTCGGCGCCTACTGTACAGATAAATAGTTCGGGCCGCCCTCGAAAGTCCATTCAACATCTGGTCCCCTGCGGATTTCCACCATCACCGCTCTCTGTGAAGCTTCCTGAAATGTTTACTTCTCTTTCTCACTGGTTTGTTTTTTAAGTTGTGTTTACTTTAGCACATCAACGTGAGTCTGTCAAGTCCAAAAATAAAATTAATTCTTAAAGCTGTGGATCGGTGCCGGGATCCTTCCACCTCTCTGTACAAATGCATCACAGGAGAAGGAATTTACAGGCATGATCGGAGCATAGCCAAGAAGACCTCCGAACTCAACCGTTTCGCCCACACCCTTACCGATAACCGGGATGAGACGTACTGCAGTTGTCTTCTGATTTACCATGCCGATAGCAGACTCATCTGCAATGATACCTGCCAGTGTAGTCGCCCTGGTATCTCCCGGAACTGCGATCATGTCCAGACCAACAGAGCATACACAGGTCATGGCTTCCAGCTTCTCCAGAGTAAGAGCTCCCTCGTTTACCGCATCGATCATTCCCTGATCCTCGCTGACAGGAATAAAGGCACCACTTAATCCGCCCACAGCAGCTGCTGCCATAACGCCGCCTTTCTTCACCTGGTCGTTGAGAAGTGCAAGCGCTGCAGTTGTTCCAGGTGCACCGGCTCTCTCAAGGCCGATCTCTTCCAGGATCTCAGCTACGGAATCACCGATAGCCGGTGTCGGTGCAAGAGAAAGATCCACAATACCAAACGGCACGTCAAGACGCTTGGATGCCTCACGTGCAACCAGCTGTCCAACTCGTGTAACTTTGAATGCGGTACGTTTGATCATCTCGCAGAGAGTTCCGAAGTCCTCGCCACGAACCTGCTCCAGAGCTTTCTTTACAACGCCAGGGCCACTGACACCTACGTTGATGATGCAGTCCGCCTCTGTGACACCGTGGAACGCGCCTGCCATAAACGGGTTATCATCCGGTGCGTTACAGAATACTACCAGCTTGGCACATCCAAGAGAATCCTGGTCCTTAGTAGCCTCTGCTGTTGCGAGGATGATCTCGCCCATCAGCTTTACGGCATCCATGTTGATACCGGTCTTGGTGGAACCAACGTTTACAGAACTGCAGACGCGCTCTGTTTCTGCCATTGCCTGAGGAATGGAGCGGATAAGAAGCTCCTCTGCCGGAGTCATTCCTTTGCTTACCAGTGCAGAATATCCGCCGATAAAGTTAACGCCAACTTCCTTGGCACATTTATCCAGCGTTCTTGCGATGGTCACAAAATCCTCCGGTTTCTTACATGCAGCCCCGCCAACCAGAGCAATGGGTGTTACGGAAATTCGTTTATTTACAACCGGGATACCGTACTCGGTTGCGATCTCATCACCGGTAGCTACCAGATTTCTGGCCTTTGTGGTGATCTTTTCGTATATTTTCTGATTCAGTGCATCCAGGTCAGGATCGATACAGTCCAGAAGGCTGATCCCCATGGTGATGGTACGCACATCCAGATTCTCCTGCTCGATCATTTTATTTGTCTCGTTTACCTCAAAAATATTGATCATTTTATTTTCTCCCTGATGATTGATGTAAAGTAGATATCATATGCATTGGCAATCCGCATTCGCTGCTTGATCATACTCGATGCATCATGTTAAAAATATCTTCATGCTGGCAGTGGATCACAACACCGATCTCCTTACCCAGATTTTCAAGCTCTTTTGCAAGTTCACCGCCATCCTTTTCACATTTTGCTGTGTCTGCGATCATCATCATGTTGAAGTAACCCTGAACGATGGTCTGAGAAATATCCAGAATATTAACCTGATTCTCTGCAAGATATGTACAAACCTTTGCAATAATTCCTACTGTGTCATTTCCTACTACTGTGATAATTGTCTTCTTCATCGTTTTTTCCTTTCTACACTGTGATTATTTCTGATATGTGATCCCTCTTCGCTACCTGGATCTTAAAATCCCTGGAACGGTACGGGTTGTCACCAAGTGTCACCTCCGAGCACACAGTCTCGTAGGCAAGTTCTTCATAGTTGTTTTCTCTGCTTAAATGGCCAAGAAAAACCGCCTTCAAATTATCATGGAGGATCCGACAGAGCAGACGTCCTGCATTCTCATTGGAGAGATGTCCACGGTCTCCCAGAATCCTCTGTTTGAGATAATAAGGGTATTTTCCAACCTGAAGCATGCGGATGTCATGATTTGCTTCCAAAAGCACCGCATCCAGATTCTCCAGATTTTTTACAATGTAATCATTATATTTTCCAAGGTCCGTGGCAATGCCCACAGAATGCTCTCCACATTCCAGGCGGTAACCCACCGGCTGTGCAGCATCATGGGGAATGGTAAAAGGATTTACCGTCAGGTCCTTGATCTCAAAAGGCTCATCCTCCCGGATCTCGTGGATCAGTCCCTCCGGCATTTTTCCAAGGGATTTCATACGAAGCATGGCATCTGCTGTTCCACCTGTGGTATAGATGGGAATTCCGTATTTTCTGGAAATCACTCCCAGTCCCTTGATATGGTCGGAATGTTCATGTGTGATCAGGATTCCGTCCACATCTTTCCCTGTAAGATCCAGGGAATTCAGGCCTTTTTCGATACTCTTCCCGCTGATCCCCACATCTACCAGAACATGTGCCTCCTCAGATCCCACATAAATACAGTTGCCGCTGCTTCCGCTGGCAATACTACAAAGTCTCATTTCTCTCTATCCCTTCTCTGATCTGTCTCCGGGTACCCTTCAGATCTCCATTATTCTCGATCACATAATCCGTATGTTCTCTGAAAACCTGGTCAGATACCTGGTTTCGGATAATGCCAAGAGATTTCTCTCTGGAATAGCCACGGCTTTCCATCAGACGACGGATCCGGATTTCCTCCTCTGTATACACATACCAGACTTCATCACAGAATTCCTGATAATTCTCTTCCAGAAAAAGAGCAGCTTCCACAACACAGATCTCTCTTCCAGCTTCCTTTTGTTCTCCAAGAAGATCCAGAATTCTCTGCTTTACAGCCGGATGGATGATCCCGTTTAATTTCAAAAGCATATCCTTATCTGTGAATACTACATCAGAAATCCGTCTCCGGTCAATAGTTTTATCTTTTTTTATGATTTCTTTTCCAAACAATGCGATCACCGCATCGTAACATTCTTCCCCCGGTTCCATCAGAATGTGGCCAAGCTGGTCTGCCTGGATCACATATGCCTGGAAATCTTCTTCCAGGATTCCAAGTACTGTACTTTTTCCGGCCCCTACTCCGCCGGTTACTCCGATCACTCTCATTTATTTCGCCTCATACCAGCTGTCACCCTGGTGCATATCTACGTCAAGTTCCACTGCAAGGTCTGCCGCTCCCTTCATCTCTTCTTCCAGAATACGGGAAACTTCCTCGATCTCTTCTTTCTTTGTCTCGATCAGAAGCTCATCGTGAACCTGCAGCACCAGTCTTGAACGCAGTCCCTCTTTTTTCATTCGTTCATAAACATGGTTCATGGCTATTTTGATGATATCTGCTGCAGTACCCTGGATAGGAGAGTTCATGGCTACACGTTCTCCGAAGGAGCGCTGCATGAAATTACTGGATCTCAGCTCCGGCACGGGCCTTCGTCTGCCGAACATAGTTGTCACATAACCGTGTTCCTTGCCATCCTTTACCAGACCGTCCAGAAAGCCCTTGATCTTCGGATAGGTCTCGAAATATTTCTCAATATAGGCAGATGCCTCTTTTCTGGTAATACTCAGATCCTGGCTCAGTCCAAAGGAACTGATCCCATAAACGATTCCAAAATTTACCGCCTTGGCATTTCTTCGCTGAAGAGATGTCACTTCATCCAGCGGCACATGAAACACCTGGGATGCGGTGAGCCGGTGGATATCCTCCGCCTCACGATAAGCCTGGATCAGTTTTTCATCACCGGACATATGTGCCAGCACACGAAGCTCGATCTGGGAATAATCAGCATCCAGAAATACAAATCCCTCTTCCGGCACAAAAACCTTACGGATCAGCCTTCCCAGCTCCATGCGGACCGGTATGTTCTGAAGATTCGGATCTGTGCTGCTGATACGACCGGTTGCTGTGATCGTCTGATTAAAAGTAGAGTGGATCCTTCCATCTTCTCCGATCACATTTCCGAGACCATCTGCATAAGTGGATTTCAGCTTGGTCAGCTGGCGGTACTCCAGGATATCTTTTACGATGGCATGATCCGGCGCCAGCTTATCCAGGATATCCGCCGCTGTGGAATAGCCGGTCTTGGTCTTCTTTCCACCTGGAAGTCCCAGCTTTTCAAAAAGGATCACACCCAGCTGTTTCGGGGAATTGATATTAAACTCCTCCCCTGCTTCCTGCCAGATGGTTTTTTCCAGCTCCTGGATACGGACTTTAAGTTTTTCACCATAGCTTTTAAGCTCTTCACCCTTAACGGAAATCCCCCATTTTTCCATGGAGTCCAGGGTAAAGACAAGAGGAAGCTCGATCTCATCATAAACCTTACGCATGCCTGTTTCATCCAGTTTTTCAAGAAGAACCTTTCGGGCCATGCAGGGCACAAACGCCTGATAGCAGGCATAATTTCCAAGGCATTCCAGTTCCTCTTCCCAGGCCTTTTTCAGAGAAGTCTTTCCAAGAAGGTCTTCCTTTGAGGGGAGCATCATACCATCCAGATATTCTCTGGCGATATCATCATGGGAATAGGAAGATTTCAGCGGGTTCAGAAGATATGCAGCAACCCCCGCATCAAAAACCTTCTTCGGATCATCAAGGGAAACATGTTTGAGAACTGATTTAATATCCATAGCACAGAGCACCGTACTGTCCGCCAGAGTTTTCAGTTTTCCGCAAAGGTAATCCCCTGTGAGAAGTCCTCCCACCGGAATCTGATAGATTTCTTTTTCATCCAGGACCAATCCCACGGTATACACCTGATCCGGATCTGCAAGAACAGAAATACCCACCTGATCTTTCTGCGCTGCTTTTTCAAACAGTGCCTCCACACCGGAAAGATCATTACAGGTAAAAAATTCCAGTTCCATGGAGGAATCTGCTGTCGTAGCCGGATCAAAACGGTTCAGCATGTTCTTAAATTCCAGGCGTTTACACAATTCATATGCCTCCGGAGTATAGGGATTTTCCACTTTCGCTTTTTCGTAGGAAAATTCCAGCGGACTATCTGTGTTGATGGTTGCAAGCTCTTTGGAAAGCTGTGCCAGATCATAATGCTCACGAAGAGATTCTTTCGCCTTATTAGGCTTTACTTCTTCCAGATGCTCATGAGCATTCTCAATGGAACCGAACTGCACGATCATCTTGGTCGCGGTTTTCTCTCCAACGCCCGGGATTCCCGGAATATTATCGGAGCTGTCGCCCATCAGCGCTTTCAGTTCTATGATCTGCGGCGGCGTTACCTGATATTTCTCAAGAACTTCCGCTGTATGGTAATTTTCAATGGTTGTCTTTCCCCGGACAGTCTTCGGAAGCCGGATCAGCACCTTATCTGTGGCAAGCTGAAGAAGATCACGGTCTCCGGAAAGAATGGTAACATCCATACCCTTTGCTTCACTTCTTCTGGCGACCGTACCAAGAAGATCATCTGCTTCATAGCCTTCCAGGGACATGATGTTGATTCCCATGGCAGAAAGCATCTCCTTGATCAGCGGAACCTGTTCCCGAAGCTCCTCCGGCATGGGTTTTCGGGTACCTTTATAAGCTTCATATCTCTTATGCCGGAACGTAGGTGCACTCAGATCAAATGCAACGGTAAGATACTCCGGCTTCTCTTCCTCCATGATCCTGAACATAATATTCAGAAATCCATATACCGCTCCTGTATGGCATCCTTCTGCATTGGTAAGATCCGGCAGACCATAAAACGCACGGTTCAGGATGCTGTGACCATCGATCAGTAATATTTTTTCACTCAAAATCAAATTCCCTCCTTCAGTTCCAGGATCACAAAAACAAGAAAGACCACCAGTGCCGCGATCAGAACGCAGACTGCCACTGCAGCGATCGCTCTGTGAAATTTCTTTTTTCGGATATACCTTCTGGATTTTCGGATATCCTCTTCCAGAAGCTCCTTAAAATCCAGAACAGTATCTTCCTGTTTCTCATCCAGCTGCTGCATGGCCTTATGTACAATGAAATATGTGGCAAGCTCATCGTAGCAGGAGGAACACTTCTCAATATGCTCCAGAAAATCCTCCAGATCATTCAACGGCAACGTATGATCGATATATTTATTAACCATTCCCTCTGCAATACGACAATTCATATTTTCCCTCTCTTTCAAAGCAGCGGATCCTCCCATATGATAAGCCTCTTCTGAGATCCCGCTTCACAATTTGCCCCAGACTGGGGAAATATTTCCCAGAATGTTATATCATTATAGCGAATTAAACGTTGAATGACAAGGGCGGTTTCCTGTGGTATACTTGAGATATCCCGGTCAGAAAACAGAAAAACTGACCAAATATGAAAATCCAGGCAAGGAGGATCACCATTATGAAATCTATAGCAATCGTTACAGACAGTAACTGCGGCATGTCTCCCGCTCAAGTAAAAGCCCTTGGCATCTACATGCTTCCAATGCCGTTTTTTATAGATGATAAGGAATATCTGGAAGACATTGACATGAACCAATCAGAGTTCTTTCAGCATCTTGAACAAAATCCAAGCTGCAGAGTTTCCACATCTCAGCCTACACCGGAATCCGTCACTACCCTCTGGGACAAGCTGCTCAAAGACTACGACGAGATCGTACATATCCCCATGTCCAGCGGTCTCTCCAGCTCCATGCAGACTGCCCGCATGCTTGCAGAAGACTATGATGGCCGTGTACGTGTCGTAAACAACCAGAGGATCTCCGGGACCTTACGTTACTCTGCCATCGAGGCTATCCAGCAGGCTAAAAACGGTCTCTCTGCCGATGAGATCGGAACCTGGCTGGAAAAAAACCGCTTCGACTCCAGCATCTATATCACTGTAGCTACTCTGAAGTACCTGAAACAGGGCGGCCGCATCACTCCTGCAGCTGCAGCCCTCGGAACCATGCTCCGTCTGAAACCGGTTCTGCAGATCCAGGGCGAAAAGCTGGACGCCTTCTCCAAGGCCCGCACCATGACCCAGGCAAAAAGCACTATGACTAAAGCCATCAAAGATGACATTGCAGACCGCTTTGGAGAAAAGATCAACCTGGATGTCATCCACTCCCACAACCTGGAAGCAGCCGAAGAATTCCGAAAAGAAGTCCTCACCACCTTTCCGAATATCGGTGAAGTCAACATCTTCCCTCTCTCCCTGAGCGTTTCCTGCCACATCGGCCCCGGAAGTCTGGCACTCACCTGTTCCAAGGTACACCCGGAAATATGGTAAAGACTAGTCAGAAGCAATCCACATGGCCAGAGCACAGCCGGAGGGAATACTTCTGTATGGCTCTGTCTCTGGATGAGGGCTGCTAGTCCTTAGGTTCTAAAAATCTGCGTTAAATCTGCGTTATTAAAAAAAGTTCGGCTGTCTGAGCGGCAACAAGCCGCGAGTTCCGAACTTTTTTTAATGGTTTTAGCAGATTTTCAGGGTCTTAGAACTAACGCCCAACGGAAGCCGAAGACCATACAGAAGTATTCCCTTCGGCGTCCCTCCCGCCAACATATTTAATTTTCCTGTGTATTCTCAATCTCCACCGGCGCTTCATTCAAGATCTTCATAAACTCCTCACCGGTGATCGTCTCATGCTCATACAGATACTTGGCAATCTCATGGAGCTTTCCGATATTATCTGTCAGGATCTTCGTAGCCTTTTCATGCTCCCGTCTTACAAGCTCCACAACCTTCTTGTCCAAAAGCGTCTGCGTCTCAAAGGAACAGGTTAGACTTGCATCTCCGCCAAGATACTGATTGCTTACATTTTCCATGGCAACCATGTCAAAATCATCACTCATACCATACCTGCTGATCATCGCTCTGGCAATCTTGGTCGCCTGCTCAATATCATTGGAGGCACCGGTAGTAATGGAATGGAAGATCAGCTCTTCCGCTGCACGGCCGCCTGTAAATGTAGCGATCTTATTCTCCAGTTCTTCCTTAGTCATCAGGAAATGTTCCTGCTCATCTACCTGCATGGTATATCCCAGTGCACCGGAGGTACGTGGAATGATCGTGATCTTATGGACCGGTGCAGAATCTGTCTGCTTGGCAGCAACCAGTGCATGACCAACCTCATGATAGGAAACGATCAGCTTTTCCTTATTGGAAAGTACACGGTTCTTTTTCTGATATCCGGCAATAACAACTTCGATGCTTTCTTCAAAATCCGCCTGTGTGGCAAATTTCCGTCCGTCGCGGACTGCACGGAGAGCTGCCTCGTTGACAATATTGGCAAGCTCCGCACCGGAGGCACCGACTGCCGCCTTGGCAATTTCATCAAACCGGACTGTATCCGCAATTTTGATCTTCTTGGCATGAACCTTCAGGATTTCCTCACGCCCCTGAAGATCCGGAAGCTCAACCGGGATCCTTCTGTCAAAACGTCCCGGACGAAGAAGTGCAGGGTCAAGGGAATCCGGTCGGTTGGTAGCTGCCAGGATCACAACACCCTTGGAACCGTCAAAACCGTCCATCTCTGTCAAAAGCTGGTTCAGTGTCTGCTCACGCTCATCGTTTCCGCCGCCCATTCCGGAGCCGTCACGTTTCTTGCCGATCGTATCGATCTCATCAATAAATACGATACATGGTGCCTTCTCATTGGCCTGTTTAAAAAGATCACGGACCTTGGCAGCACCCATACCCACAAACATCTCCACAAATTCCGAACCGGAAATTGAGAAAAACGGAACCTCCGCCTCACCGGCAACTGCCTTGGCAAGAAGAGTTTTACCGGTTCCGGGAGGGCCTACAAGAAGGGCACCCTTCGGCATGGAAGCACCGATCTCTCTGTATTTCTCCGGATTATGAAGGAAATCTACAATTTCCGTCAAAAGCTCCTTGGCTTCATCCTCACCGGCAACATCTGAAAATTTGATTCCCGTAGAGGATTTCACATAAACCTTGGCATTGCTTTTGCCAAAGGACATCATTCCTCCCGGTCCTCCGTTTCCCATGGAACTCATCATCTTCTTGCTGAGCCAGCGTCCCAGGAGAATAAAAATTGCGATCGGGAGTACATATCCCAGGATCAGAGATAAAAGCAGGGACTGTCTCTGCGGTGCAGTACCCTCTATACTTACGCCCGCATCGTAAAGATGGGATACAAGATCCTGATCCTCTACAGATACCGTCTTACAATAGACATCATTTCCATCTACCTTCATCGTATAATAGATATAATCAGAATTAATAGTTGCTTCATATACTTTTCCTCTGTCTACAGCTTTCAGGAAGGTGGTGTAATCGGTCTCTTTTACACTTCTCTCAGAAAGAGCAGGAAGAGCAAAAACATTCAGCAAAACAATAATTACGACCGCAATAATGTAATATACATACAGCGGCCGCTTCTCTGGTTTTTTTGAATTCAGATTCATGCAGTCTCCTCCGTTATCTTATAGTATATTGCTATATCCACAGTGCTATATCAAGTGGTACAGCCTTGTAGTACACTCTACCACTTTTTTCAGTCAATTTCAAGGATGCCTCATCCGATTTCATAAACTTTTTAGAATTAAAAATATTTCCAAATAATACCTTTATTCTGAAAAAATCCTTGCAAGCCACCTGATACTGTGCTATTATAATAAATGGTTATGCCGCTGTGGCGGAATTGGCAGACGCACTTGACTCAAAATCAAGCGGAGCGATCCGTGCCGGTTCGAGTCCGGCCAGCGGCATTCGCATAAAAGACCTGACGGAGAAATCTGTCAGGTCTTTATTATATACTATCAAAAAACACGAAAGGAATAAAAAAATGGAAAAAGACAAAAGCTTTTTAGGAACCGAGTCTGTCGGAAAGCTTCTTCTGCAGCTTGCACTTCCTACCGTTGCCGCACAGCTCATCAATATGCTCTACAATATCGTCGATCGTATCTATATTGGTCATATTCCCGGAGAGGGTGCTCTTGCCCTTACCGGTGTAGGTGTATGTATGCCGCTTATTATGGTCGTATCTGCCTTCGCTGCTCTTGTCGGAAACGGAGGCGCTCCCAGAGCCAGCATCTTTATGGGTAAAAATGACACGTCGAAAGCCGAACAGACTCTCGGAAACTGCTTCACCATGCAGATCATCATCTCCCTGATCCTGACTGTTATCCTGTTTCTCGGAAACCGCAGCCTTCTCCTTGCATTCGGCGCCAGTGCAAACACCATCGACTATGCGGTGGGTTACATGAATATCTATGCAGTAGGAACTATCTTTGTACAGCTGACTCTTGGCATGAATAATTTCATCACAGCCCAGGGATTCGCAAAAACCGGAATGCTCTCCGTATTGATCGGTGCGATTTCCAACATTATTCTGGATCCGGTTTTTATTTTTGGATTCCACATGGGTGTCCGGGGCGCTGCTCTGGCAACAGTGATCTCCCAGGCATTTTCCTGCACCTGGGTCCTCTCCTTCCTCTTTGGAAAAAAGACCTTCCTGAAGCTTCGGAAAAGCACCATGAAACTGAAAGCCGATATCATTCTGCCCTGTATGGCTCTTGGCTCTTCTCTCTTTGTCATGCAGCTCAGTGAAAGCGTTATCTCTGTCTGCTACAACTCCTCACTCTTAAAATACGGCGGGGATGTTGCAGTAGGAGCCATGACTATCCTTACCAGCGTCATGCAGTTTGCCATGCTTCCTCTTCAGGGACTTGGTCAGGGTGCACAGCCTATCATCAGCTACAACTATGGTGCACGTAACGAAAAACGTGTACGTTCTACATTTAAGCTTCTTATAAAAACAAGTGTTTCTTATTCCGTGATCCTGTGGCTGATCATTATGATCTTCCCGCAGATCTTTGCCGGAATGTTTACTTCGGACAGTACATTACTTGCTTTCACAAAAACAGCGCTCCGGATCTATATGGCAGTTGTGTTTATCTTTGGTATCCAGATTGCCTGCCAGATGACCTTTATCTCCCTTGGCAGAGCCAAAGATTCCATCATTGTGGCTATTGTCCGGAAATTTATTCTGGTCATCCCGCTGATCTATATCCTGCCCAATATTTTCCGTGCTGACCGGACAAATGCAGTTTATATGGCCGAGCCGGTTGCGGATATCTTGGCCGTTACATTTACTGCCATCCTGTTTTTCTTTGAGTTTAGAAAAGCCCTGGCAGAAATCTCCGGCAGCCGGAAGCAGTAACCCTGCATTTGACCACCTTCCGCCCTGCTCGCGATCTTATGCCTACCAGATACTTAAACATAAAACAGCCCTCTATGCATCATTACCAAGATGCATAGAGGGCTGTTTTTATATATTTCCGCTATTTTATTTCAGTTCGTCTTCATCCTGAAGAAGTTTCTCAAAAACAGGGAAGCAGTCAAAGGTTGCAAAATAATCTCTCGGTGTCTCGGCACGACGGATCATCTCAAAGCTGCCGTCCTCATGAAGAAGGATCTCTGCAGATTTCAGTTTACCATTGTAGTTATAACCCATTGCAAAACCATGAGCACCTGTATCATGGATCACAAGAAGATCTCCCTTGTCGATTTTCGGAAGCATACGGTCAATGGCAAATTTATCATTATTCTCACAGAGGGAACCTGTCACATCATATTTATGATCGCACGGCTCGTTCTCCTTACCCATAACCGTAATGTGATGATAAGCACCATACATAGCCGGACGCATCAGATTTACTGCACAGGCATCTACGCCGATATACTCTTTATGTGTATGCTTCTCATGGATTGCTTTTGTGACAAGGCAGCCATACGGTCCCATCATGAAACGGCCAAGCTCTGTATAGATCGCAACATCACCCATTCCTTCCGGAACAAGTACTTCTTCATAAACCTTGCGGACACCCTCACCGATCACACGGATATCATTTGGCTCCTGATCCGGTTTATAAGGAATTCCGATACCACCGGAAAGGTTGATGAATTTAATGTGTGCACCTGTCTCCTTCTGAAGCTTCACGGCAAGCTCAAACATAACCTTTGCAAGCATTGGATAATAATCATTGGTCACTGTGTTGCTTGCAAGGAATGCATGGATTCCGAACTCTTTGGCACCTTTGGATTTCAGGATACGGAATGCGTCAAAGATCTGCTCGGTAGTCATTCCGTATTTTGCATCTCCGGGATTATCCATGATACCGTTACTGATCTTAAATACTCCACCTGGATTGTAACGGCAGCTGATCACTTCCGGGATTTTTCCGAGAGCTTTCTCTACGCTCTCAATATGTGTAATGTCATCAAGGTTGATGATCCCACCGATCTCATCTGCATATCTGAACTCTTTCTCCGGTGTGTCATTGGAAGAAAACATGATATCGCCCTTTTTGCAACCTACTGCCTTGGCCATCATAAGCTCTGTTTCTGAGGAGCAGTCGCAGCCACAGCCATACTCCTGCAGAATATTGATCAGATATGGATTCGGTGTTGCCTTTACCGCAAAAAATTCCTTGAATCCTTTGTTCCATGCAAAGGCCTCTTTCAGGGCTTTTGCATTCTCACGGATTCCCTTCTCATCATAGAGATGGAAGGGTGTCGGAAACTTTTCAGTAATTTCGTTGAGTTTCTCAAGTGTCACAAATGGTTCTTTTTTCATAATAACTGCATCTCCTGTTTTTCCGACTGCTGTTCCCGAAGAAAACTCAGTCTTATTCTGCCTCGATCACGTGCATCATATTTGTCACTGCACCACGACCGTTTGTCATGTTGGTCGCAGGGTCTCCTGCTGTAAATACAACAAGGTCTCCTTTATGTATCAGATGACGGCTGCGGACAACATTCATAGCCTGAGACATGATATGGTCCGTGGTATCTCTCTGATATCCTTTCAGAGGTGTTACACCCCAGATCAGCTGAAGTTTATGCTGGATGGTTGAGTTTGGTGTGATCGCATAGATCGGAACCTTCGGACGGAAATTGGAGATCAGTCTGGCTGTATTTCCACTCATTGTCGGTGTTACGATAGCGTTCGCCTTCAGGTTCTTTGCAGTACGCACCGTTGCAAGTGCCACCGCACTGGAGATCTTCTCTCTTCCATCCATGGAACGATGTTCAATAAACACTTTATAATCCAGATGCGGCTCTGTCATCTCTGCGATATCTGCCATCATCTTAAGAGCATCAACCGGATATTTACCAGCTGCTGTCTCTCCGGAAAGCATGATCGCATCGGTTCCGTCGTAGATCGCATTGGCAACATCAGCTACCTCTGCACGTGTAGGACGCGGATTACGGATCATGGAATCAAGCATCTGTGTTGCTGTGATAACCGGTGTATAATGTTCATTACACTTACGGATGATCGCCTTCTGGATGTGAGGTACCTGGCTTGCAGGAATTTCCACACCGAGATCTCCTCTGGCAACCATGATACCGTCAGATGCTTCAATGATGGAATCAATATTCTCAACACCCTCTGCATTCTCGATCTTCGCGATAATACCGATATCCTTTCCACCATTATCATTCAGAAGCTTACGGATCTCACGGATCACCTCTGCGGAACGAACAAAAGATGCCGCGATGAAATCAAATTTCTGCTCGATACCAAAGATAATATCCTTCTTATCCTGCTCTGTGATTCCCGGAAGATTTACTTTTACATAGGGAACATTTACACCCTTCTTCTCTCCCAGCTCACCACCGTTTAAGATATCACAGACAATATCGGTTCCCTTGATCGCCTTAACCTCCAACTCGATCAGACCATCATCAATGAGGATCCTGTTTCCCGGTTTTACATCCTTGTAAAGTGTCTCATATGTGATAGCAACCTTTGTGCTGTCGCCTTCAAAATCGCCAATTCCAAGTACAAACTGTTTTCCCGCTTCCAGCTTAACCTTCTGTCCGTCCTTTAAAAGTCTAGTACGGATCTCCGGTCCCTTTGTATCAAGAAGCATGGCAATAGGCATATCAAGCTCCTCACGAAGCTCCTTGATCATATCCACACGGCCCTTCTGCTCCTCGTGGTCTCCGTGAGAAAAGTTGAATCTGGCAATATCCATTCCATTCTCCATAAGAGCCTTCAGAGTTTCCCTGTTATTGCTGGCAGGTCCAAGTGTACAAATGATCTTAGTTTTTTTCATAATCAATTATTCTCCTTCTTTTTACGTTTTACTGTACGTGTTTATGTGTAAATAAATGATCCTGACAATATTCATAATTTCCGTTGCACTTTGAGCAGAAACGAAACTCCAGGTTTGGGTCATCCTTTTCGGTACGTCCGCAGATCGCACATTTATGCTTGGCGATCCCATCCGGACCGGACCCTGTTCTGGAAGGAGCCACAGCCTTCTTAAACTGCTGCCTCCTGTGGATCTCCTTCGGATTGTATCGGTTCATATCACGGGTACTGAAATAAAAGATCACAAAGTTTAAAAGTGATGCTACGATCGGTACTACACCTACCCAAAGCCCGACTCGAAGATAAGATACGATATCCCACGCAATGAACAGTCCGTATACAAAGGCCATCCATTTCATCCTGATCGGGATCACAAACATAAGAAGCAGCTGAAGATCCGGATATGTGACTGCATAGGCAAGGAAAATAGAAAGACTGATATAATATGTGGTAAAAATATTTCCGCCAAGAGAATAGGCGATCCCGTTCATCACCACATAACCACCTGTAAATACATGTAAAAGCACTGCTGCGATCACAGTAAACAAAACACCTGAAAAAATATACAATGTGTACCGAAAAGTTCCCCAGGTACGTTCCAGTGAAGTACCGATCGGATAATAGAAAAAAAAGATTGCGAGAAGGAACATCACAAGATTGCCGGTTCCTCCCACACTGGACGGCGGATAGATCACCCATGTCACCAGTCTCCAGATCTGTCCCTTCATGACCATGGACATATCAAGACTCAGCATATTCAAAACTCCCGGAGCAAACATAGCCAGAAAATACCCCAACACATAACATCCGATGATGTAAACAGTCAGATTCGGAACCCCGAATCTTCCGAATTTACGTTCCAGTTTGTCGATAAATTTCATTAAAATCTCCTTTCAGAAAACTTTTGAAAATCAGAAAAATCGCTTCTTGGAAAGAATGATCGCTGCCACAACACTGATTGCCACAGAAATCAGGATAATGATCAGAAATCCCAATGGGCTCCTTGATAAGGGCATACCGGAACCAGCCACATTCATTCCGTAAGCACTGAACACAATAGTCGGAATACTCATGACAATGGTAATGATCGCCAGTACCTTCATAACGATATTCATATTATTGGAGATGATCGATGCAAAAGCATCCATAGTTCCGTTCAGGATACCGCTGTACACATTGGCCATTTCGATTGCCTGCTTATTCTCAGTGATGACATCCTCCAGAAGATCGGTGTCCTCCGGATATTTCTTGATGCTGTCTATCTTCAGAAGCTTCTCCAGCACAACCTCATTGGACCGGAGTGACGTAATAAAATAAGTCAGGGATTTCTGCAGCTCCAGAAGCTCGATCAGCTCCTCATTTCTTGTGGAAAGATGCAGTTTTTCTTCCACCTGCTCACTTTTTTTGTCAATGATACGCAGATAACGCAGGTACATGCTCGCATTTCTATAAAGGATCTGAAAGATAAAACGGGTCTTCATATAGGTAAAAAAGCTCCGGACTCTTCCCTCCATAAATCTGGTAAGAACCGGTGTGTCCTCCAGACAGATGGTAAAGATCATAGACCCCGTCACAATGATGCCAAGCGGTATTGTCCCATACCAGTCCTTGTCATTACGTTCCTCGATCATAGGAACATCAACCAGGATCAGTGTATAATTATCCTCAACTTCGATACGTGACCGTTCTTCCTCATCCAAAGGGGATCGTAAATCGTCAACCTCTATATCAAACTTCTCGGAAAATTCAAAAATCTCTGTTGCCGTCGGATTCGTCAGCGCAATCCAGCAGCCTTCCTCCGGTTCCTGTATCTGGTGGATGGCTCCGTCTATTGTCTTGTAAATCCTTACCACGATTCCCACTTCCCTTCTCTTGCTTTTCTTTTGCCAGGGCAAAATTCTTTTTTATTATAAATAGTCAAAATAGCTTTGTCAATTCATACCTTTTCTTTTTAAAAGAGCTTTTAAATAATTTCACATGATCTTTACATAAAAATTCATTCTGCCTTCCACGTTCTTTACATTTTTTCCGGCTTCCTATATAATGAT
The DNA here is from genome assembly GCF_039062885.1 of Blautia sp. 2227st1_G12_2227SCRN_220401. NCBI lineage: Bacteria > Bacillati > Bacillota > Clostridia > Lachnospirales > Lachnospiraceae > Blautia > Blautia sp. 2227st1_G12_2227SCRN_220401. Next base: position 80,503 of record NZ_JBCLNI010000007.1, read on the forward strand.
TCCAGAATTCCAACGAAAGGAAGTTATACAAATGAGTCAGTCATCATTCGGAAAAAAATTCGTGGTTACCACCTGGGGAGAATCTCACGGCAAGGCTATCGGTGCCGTTCTCGACGGCTGTCCCGCAGGTCTTTCTCTCTGCGAAGAAGATATCCAGGTTTTTCTTGACCGGAGAAAGCCCGGTCAGAGCCGTTATACAACTGCCCGTAAGGAAGGAGATCTGGTGGAAATCCTTTCCGGAGTTTTTGAAGGAAAGACTACCGGTACTCCAATTTCTCTTCTGATCCGCAATACAGATCAGCGTTCCAGAGATTACGGAAATATCGCATACTCCTATCGTCCCGGTCACGCAGACTTTACCTTTGACCAGAAATACGGATTCCGTGATTACCGTGGAGGTGGACGCTCCTCCGGAAGAGAAACCGCCGGACGTGTGGCAGCCGGTGCCATTGCCATCAAGCTGTTAAACGAACTTGGCATTACATTTACTACCTACGCAAGATCCATCGGTCCTGTAGAGATCCGGTCCTTCTCAGAAGAAGAGATCCGAAATAATGCACTCTGCATGCCAGATGCCGACGCAGCCGCAAAGGCATCTGCCTATCTCGAACAATGTCTGAACAGTCAGGACAGTGCCGGCGGTGTGATCGAATGCCGCATCAAAAACGTTCCTGCCGGTCTGGGCGATACGGTTTTTGACAAGCTGGATGCTACCCTCGCTCATGCGATCATGTCCATCGGTGCTGTAAAAGCTGTTGAGATCGGTGACGGCATCAATGTGACACGTCTTACCGGTTCCGAAGACAACGACGGTTTTGTACAGAAAGACGGCATTATTTCCAAAACCTCCAACCACGCAGGTGGTATTATGGGTGGTATGAGTGATGGCAGCGATATCATTCTCCGTGCACATATCAAACCAACTCCTTCCATCAGTCAGTCTCAGTCTACTGTGACTAACACCGGAGAAAACCTGGAGCTTGAGATCAAAGGCCGGCATGATCCGGTGATCGTACCGCGTGCAGTAGTCGTTGTGGAAGCTATGGCAGCACTTACCATTACAGATGCACTTTTTAACAATATGAGTGCACGGATGGATCGTATCCACGAATTTTATCAGCGGTAATTTCACATTTTGACCTGTCAGATAAAAAATTATAAATGCGCAAAAAAACAGACTCAGGGAAAGTTCCTACTCGTCCCTGAGTCTGTTTTTGTCTGTCTGTGCAAGACTTACTTTGATCAATCCTGTTCTTAATCTAACTGCTCCCATGTATCCGGTACCGGCCAGATATGGATACAGTTCGGTGTCTCGATCTTTCTTGGTTTTTCGTTCATCATGATGATATTCTTTTCATAATCCACAGTGAAAACGGTAATACTGTTGCTGGCATGATTGGCAACAGCAATATGCTTGTTATCCGGGAAGATCATAAGATCCTTCGGGTAATCACCACTGATCGGAAGTGTAAATTTCTTGGTCAGAAGGCCTGTTTCCTGGTCTACTGCATACATAGTCACAGTATTTTCCCCTGCTGTTGTACAGAAAAGATATTTACCGTCCGCAGAAAGAGACATACCGGAAGCTGCGTTATGGAGCGCATCATTGGAATCCTCTTTTCCAAGAGTGGTAATGCTCTGAAGCAGCTGGAACTCCGGGTTCTTACCGCTTCCGTCATAGCTGTATACCTTCACCTCATTGCTGAGCTCAAAAAGAAGATATGCAAATCTTCCGTCATCACTGAAGCGGATGATACGAGGGCCGCTCTCTCTCGGGCAGCGAAGAATGTCAACCAGCTCCAGTTTGTCTTTCTTCTTATTGATACGATAGATCTTAACCTGATCGATACCATTATCTACCGCACAGAGATACTTATTATCCGGTGTCGGACGTACACAATTAACATGCGGACGGAAGTTACGCTCTGCCACGCTTCCAAGTCCCTTGTGGAAAACGCCGTCCATAACACTTCCCAGACGGCCGTCTTTATGTGTATGTACAACCGTTACCTTACCATCATGGTACCCTGCCACATAAAGATATCTTCCGTCCACATCTGTTGCAAGATAGCAGCCTCGCATTCCGTTGATATCCACACTGTTGAGGCGGGTAAGATCACCGTTCTTGTCTCTTTCAAATACAGCTACACCCTCATCCTCAATGGAATACAGATATTTACCGTTTTTTGATACTGCCAGATGAGAAGCATTGCTAACTTCCACTTCGCTTCGTTCTGTGAGTGTTCCTTTTTCTACATCTACATCGTATACCTGAATTCCCTTACTGGTTCCATGGGTATATGTTCCCACGTAAGCCACGTACTTCTTTTTTCCCATAAGTTCTGGCCTCCTGCTTTTTACATTGGTTACGTATTTTTGTGTTTATTTTATCACAAAGCTTCTGCAAGAACAAGTTACCATCCTGTTATCTTTTGTGCAATTTTTTATGCAAAGCTACCGTTCACTATGGCGTTCACACATAATCCACGCAAATGGATCGGCTCCTGCGCATCCATTACGCCTCTTTACAGATCTCCCAAAGCGCCTCTCATTGCTTCCAGAGTTTCATCAATTACTTCATCTGTATGCGCTGTGGAAAGGAACATCGCCTCAAACTGGGAAGGTGCAAGATGAATGCCTCGTTTCAGCATTCCCTTGAAATATTTTGCAAAAAGCTCCAGGTTGGATGTTTTTGCAGAAACATAGTCTTTTACCTCCTGGTCTGTAAAGAAAATACTTGCCAGAGAAGAATCATAGTTTACCTGATATGGAAGACCTTTTTCCTCCACGATCTTCTTCAAGCCGCCGTAAAGCTTCTCACCTTTGGCAGCCAGATCTTTGTAGATTTCCTGATGCTCATAGAGATATTTCAGCTGTGTGAAACCTGCAGCCATGGCAACCGGGTTTCCGCTTAAGGTACCTGCCTGGTATACAGGACCACACGGTGAGATCAGATCCATGATCTCCTTACGTCCGCCATAAGCGCCTACCGGCATTCCTGCGCCGATTATTTTCCCGTAAGTGACAAGATCCGGACGGATACCAAAATACTCTGCTGCTCCGCCAAAGGCAAGTCGGAAGCCTGTGATCACTTCATCAAAGATCAGCAGACAATTGTGCTCATCGCAAAGCTCACGAAGCCGCTTTAAGAAGCCTGGTTTCGGAGGAACCACACCCATGTTTGCTCCTACTGCCTCCACGATCACGGCTGCCACATTTCCCTCTTCCTGTTTGAGAAGTGCTTCCACACTGGCGGCATCATTGTAGGTAGCCGTCATGGTATCCTGTGTACAGCCCTTCGGAACACCGGCGCTATCCGGAATACCACTTGCCATGACACCGGAACCGGCACTTACCAGAAGGCAGTCACTGTGTCCGTGATAGCAACCTGCAAATTTGATGATCTTGTCTTTTCCGGTAAAACCTCTTGCTGCACGGATGGCACTCATAACAGCTTCTGTTCCTGAGTTTACCATACGGATCATATCTACATGTGGAATATGTTCACAGATAAATTCTGCGATCTCTACTTCGATTCCTGTAGCACAGCCAAAGCTCAGGCCATTTTCGCAGGCCTTGATCACACTCTCGCGGATCTCCGGGAAATTATGTCCCAGGATCATCGGGCCCCAGGAATCAATGTAATCCACATAACGGTTTCCATCTACATCATAGATGTAGCATTTATCTGCTTTTTCAATAAAACGAGGTGCCTCACCGATGGCTCCGTAAGATCTTACCGGGCTGTTTACGCCTCCCGGGATTCTTTTTACCGCACGCTCAAATAACTGTTCTGATCTTGTCATCAGCCGATCCTCCCTTCATCCATAAGTCTTGCCAGAAGCTCCGCATAATAGGTAAGATAGATCTGCGCACCGGAACGGAATGCTCCTGTAGCCATCTCACCCACGATCCTTTCTTCGTCGATCCAGCCGTTTGCAGCTGCTGCTTTTACCATTGCATACTCACCACTGACACTGTATGCGGCAACCGGAACGTTTGTGATCTCCTTTACCTGCCAGATCATGTCCTGGTATGCAAGAGCCGGTTTTACCATGATGATATCTGCACCCTCTTCCACATCTGCAAGTGCCTCTTTCAGCCCTTCTCTGCTGTTGTGAGGATCCATCTGGTAGCTTTTTCTGTCCCCAAAAGACGGAGCAGAATCTGCTGCCTCACGGAACGGGCCATAAAATGCAGAAGCATATTTTACTGCATAGGACATGATCGGTGTTGTATAATGTCCGGCCTTGTCCAGACACTGACGGATCGCTGCAACACGACCATCCATCATATCAGACGGAGCAACCATATCTGCACCTGCCTCCACGTGGGAAAGTGCTGTTTTTGCAAGAAGCTCCAGCGTCTTGTCATTGTCCACATCATGACCGCAGAGAACGCCGCAATGGCCATGGGAAGTGTACTCACACATACATACATCTGTTACATAATAAAGCTCCGGAAATTTCTCTTTTGCAATGCGAAGAGCTCTCTGAACGATCCCCTCCGGATCATAGGCACCGCTGCCCACTTCATCCTTATGGTCAGGAATACCAAAAAACATCACACTGCCTACACCGGCTTTGGAAAGCTGCTCCAGTTTATACGGAAGACGGTCCAGGCTGTAACGGTACTGCCCGGTCATGGACGGAATTTCTTCTTCCTTATTTTCTCCTTCCATTACGAACATAGGATACATAAGAGAAGATTTATCCATTCTTGTCTCACGTACCATCTTACGAAGGTTTTCGCTACCTCTTAATCTTCTTGGTCTTTTTGTCAGTTCCATGATCATTCGCTCCTTTTCATATCCTCCACCAGCTTGACAAGACTGTCAATGGTGGCTTTTTCTGACATATATGCTTTCATTCCAAAACTCTCAGCAGCCGCCTTCGTCTGTCTGCCGATGCAGGCCGCCTTAACCTTTGAATAATCCAGTCCTTTTGTTCCCTCTACAAATCCCTTCACAGTGGAGGCACTTGTAAACACCGCACAGCTGATCTGTCCTGTTTCAAATTCCTTCTTCTCATCGATGAGCTGGCTCTTTTCGTAAAGAGTCTGATAGGTCGGAACATCCTCGACCACAGCGCCTGCCTGTGCAAGAAATGCGGTGAGCTTTTCATTGCCCTTTTCTGCCCGCGGGATAAGTATCTTTTCTCCACCGGAAAGAAGCTCTGAAAGTTCCTTTCCAAGAGTATCCCCGTCATATACCGACGGCACAAAATCTGCCAGCAATCCTCTTTCCTGCAGGGCCTTTTTTGTTCCCTCCCCGATCACGGCCAGACGGGCATTTCCCATGGCACGGATGTCTTTTCCATGGCGGATCAGTTCTTCAAAAAATACCCTTACACCTGTAGGGCTGGTAAATACAAGCCACTGATATTCCTCCAGGTGATCCAGCGCTTTATAGAGACGGCTCTGGTCTTCCATGGGGACAGTACGGATCGCCGGAAGCTCCAGAACCTCCGCGCCTTTTTCACGAAGCTTGTCCGCAGTTCTGGAAACAAGCTCTTTCGGTCTTGTGACAAGGACCTTCCATCCTGAAAGCGGCAGTTCTTCATACCAGCCAAACTTCTCTGCCAGTGTACATACCTTACCCACCACAATGATCGCCGGTGTCTCGATCCCCTGGCGTTTCACCTCTTCTTCCAGGGTAGAAACTGTTGCTACGATCCGTTTCTGACCTGCTGTAGTTCCCTTCTGCAGGATCGCCGCAGGCATGTCCTTTTCCATTCCTGCACCTATCAGACCCTCGCAGATATCCGGAAGTGCGGACACGCCCATCAGAAATACAAGCGTTCCCTTTGTATCAACAAGTGCCCGGAAGTCTATATCATATTCTTCTCCGGCCCTCTTATGTCCTGTAATGATGTGGACTGAAGAACAGAAATCCCTGTGTGTTACCGGAACCCCGTTATATGCCGGTACTGCAATGGAGGAAGTAACACCCGGAACAACCTCATAAGGGATCCCATTCTCCCGAAGAAGCTCCAGCTCCTCTCCTCCTCTTCCAAAGAGGAATGGATCTCCGCCTTTCAGGCGCACCACACGAAGACCCCGCTGTGCCTCCTCAAGAAGTACCTGATTGATATTTTCCTGACGCATGATATGGTGACTGGCACGTTTGCCTACATTGATCAGCCTAGCATTTTCCGGGATTCTTGACAGAACTCCCTGACCTACCAGACTGTCATAGACGACCACATCTGCCTGTTCCAGCACTTTGAGGCCTTTTAATGTAAAAAGGCCGATATCGCCAGGACCCGCTCCTACCAGCCATACTTTTCCTGTTTTCATCTGTTTTCTCCTTTTTTCCGAAGAGTTTCTGCCAGTTCCCTGCCTAAGCTTTCCGCATCTGCCTTATTGCCACGCAGTGTTCCTGTTACATAGGAACCGTCTTTTTCATTATAATAAAGCCCTCTGAGATAGATCTCATCCCCGAGAATTTCCGCATGGGCAGCCACCGGAGAAGAGCATCCTCCATCCAGGAGCTTTACAAAAGCACGCTCCGCACTTCCCGCGGTCCAGGCATCCTTATCACAGTAGCCCTCCAGGAAATCATAAGCTTCCCCTTTTCTTCCCTGTACAGCAAGGATTCCCTGACCAGCAGCCGGAATGATCTCATCTGCTGTAAAATACCGGTTGATCCTGGATTCCAGTCCAAGTCTCTTAAGGCCGGCAGCAGCCAGGATCAATGCACTGTACTGTCCTTCATCCAGCTTCCGGAGTCTTGTCTGAAGATTTCCGCGGATACTTCTGACATCCATATCCGGATACAGTTTTTTAAGCTGTAAGGTTCTCCTTAAGCTGGAACATCCAAGGGGCTTGCTTTTATCAAGTTCAGAAGCTCCCTCAGGAAGAACCAGTACGTCTCTCGGATCTTCTCTTTTGGAAAAAGCCAGAAGCGGCAGCTCCTCCGGAACCTCCATAGGCATATCTTTCAGGCTGTGTACAGAAAGAATACTTCTTCCATCTATCAGTGCTTTATCCAGCTCCTTTACAAAAAGCCCTTTTCCGCCAACCTTATCCAGTGTACGGTCCAGAATGATATCCCCGGTAGTTTTCATAGTGAGGATTTCCACTTCCAGATCCGGATTTTTTTCTTTTATGTAGTCACGGACCATTTCGCTCTGCAGCACTGCAAGCTTACTCTCTCTGCTGCCGATCACGATCTTATCTCTCTTCATCTTCATCCTGCTCTCCCAATACTTTTTCCAGCGCATTCTGGATCTCTTCCCTTACACGCTTTGCTTTTTTGTGATCCAGTCCGCTGGCTGTAACTCCAACTACCATTTCATCCCGCATATATACGCCTGGGAAATAAAAATCACAGGCTTCCCGGTCGGAGGCTACATTAACATAAATGCCCTCCTCCTTACAGACACGGTGGATCTCATCATTCAACTTCCAGTCATTGGTGGCTGCGATCACCATATATGCATTGGCAAAATCAGAACGTTTCACGGGACGGATATACAGAGTCACGGTTCCTGCTTTCCCGAGATCCATAAGCTCCTGGGTCACTTTTGTAGCCACTACCGTGATATTTCTTGTAAATTTCAGAAGAGTTTTTATTCTTCTGGTAGCAATATTACCACCACCTGCCACAACGATATTTTTATCGGACAGGTCTATAAACATGGGGAAATAAGGTTTATTCTTCATAAAGTTTCTCCAGTCCTTCCACACATTCCAGAAAAGCATCCTGGTTCAGACTATCCCGAAGCCCGAAGATCAGCTTGTTCACAACCTTTCCGGCTGCAGTATCCACTGCTTTTTTCAGGTTTTCTCTGTCTGAATCCTCCATAGGAGTTTTCCGGAAGATTTTTTCGATCCTCAGGTTCAGATCTTCCACAGCATCCGCTTTGATCTCCTGGATGCGCGGGATGATATCACGACCTTCCAGCCACTGGAAAAATTCGTTCATCTGGGCCTTCACAATGGCTCCTGCTGCTTCCAGGTTATCTGCAAGTTCCTTCGGTGTCTCGCCGGTTCGGAAGCTGTCCATATCATAAAGTGTGATGTTATCTTTTTTTCGGATCTCCGGATCAATATCTCTTGGAACTGCCAGATCGATAAGGATCATAGGTCGTTCCACACGTACATCCTCAAACAATTCTTCCGTCAGTGTATAATTGGGGCTTGCTGTTGCGCTGACCACCAGGTCACACTCCGGCAGATAATCCATTCTCTCGCCATAATTGATCCTGCTGCATCCAACAGGAATGCTCACAACACCACTTCTGTACTGACGGATCGTAACCGTCACATCCGCTCCTGCTTCACGCAGTGTCTGGGCAGCCATCTTCCCCATCTCACCGTTTCCGATCACCATACAGACTTTATTGCGAACATGATAACCGCCCTCTTCCAGAAAACGGATGGCCTGATGGATCACAGAAGGATTTCCATGGGAAAACGGCACTTCCGTTTTGATCTTCTTGCCTGCAGTTACCGCCATACGGAAAAGCACCTCCAGAACACTGTCTGTGGTAAACTCATCCCTTGACATACTTAACGCCTCTTTTACCTGGGTCAGGATCTGATCTTCCCCCAGGATCTGGGATTTCAGTCCGCTGGTAAGATAAAAAAGATGTTCCACTGCCTCTTCGTTTTCTCTGCTGGTAAAATACTTCTGGTATTGTTCTCCCTGCACACCTTTCAACGAGCAGAGCCACTGATACAGGTCCGGCTTCTCCTCATCTGCAGTACTTACCCACAGTTCCAGCCGGTTACAGGTCGACAGAATAATACACCCGCAGATCCCAGCTTCTTCTTTCAGCCTATGCAGCGCCTCTCCGGTATTTTTACGGGTAAAAGCAAACTGCGCTCTGACATCTACAGGTGCCATATTATGATCGATTCCAATCATGAATATACTCATGTCCTACATTTCTCCTTTGTTTCCACAATCTTTTATAATGATAAACATTTCCGTAAGGAAAGTCAACTACGATTGACAATGTCAGCCCTCCCTTTTATAATATCTTATGGTAGAAATTGCGGATCATCTTTATATTCCAGCGGAGAAATATAAAGAGTTTATCATAATCACCATAATTATCAGGATGGAGGAAATCCCCGTATGAACTCAGCTTCAAAAAAAGCGATCCTAGTAGTAAGTTTCGGCACAAGCTATGAAAACACCCGTAAGCTTACCATCGAGGCCATCGAGCACGATATTGCCGATGCATTCCCGGCCTGTCCCACCTACCGTGCATGGACAAGCAAAATGATCATTGCCAAACTGAAAAAGCGGGACGGTCTTACGATCCACACGGTAAAGGAGGCTCTGGAACAGATGCTTCTGGATGGTATCACCGATGTGATCGTACAGCCGACTCATGTGATCAACGGTATCGAAAATGATCAGATGAAAGCCGATGCGCTTTCTTTTCGTGACCGTTTTTCCAGTATTGTTTTCGGAAATCCTCTTCTCACAACAGAAGAAGATAACCAGGCGATCGTCCGGGTAGTTGCAGATGAATTCCGGGACATGGATCCGGACACTGCACTTGTACTGATGGGACATGGAACAGAACACTACGCAAACACGGTTTACGCTGCTTTGGATTACCGTTTTAAAGATACCGGACATAAAAATATTTTTCTTGGAACTGTAGAAGCCTATCCGGCCCTGGACTCCCTTCTCCGGGCTGCCGACAGCTTTCATCCGAAAAAGATCGTGCTGGCGCCTTTCATGATCGTAGCCGGCGACCATGCACAGAACGATCTGGCCGGTGCAGATCCGGACTCCTGGATGAACCGTCTTTCTTCCGAAGGATATGAAGTCACCCCTGTACTGAAGGGACTTGGCGAATATCCCCAGGTCCGGCAGATCCTTGTGGAACATGTACAGCAGGCCATGAACGCTTCGATCTGACAGAGATCAGATGATCCATATATATCCCTCATAAAAAAACTGCACCGTGATCCATCCCTGGATCTTCCGGTGCAGTTTTTTATTTTTTATGAAATTACTTGAAATTCTGAAATTCCTGTTATTTATGCCATCAGTTCATCCAGTTTTGTCTTTACAGCAAGGATAAACTCTTTGCTGTTCAATACCTGTACCTCTTTCAGGGAAGTGATCAGTGCAAGATCCTTGGTCATCTTTCCGCTTTCAATGGTATCCAGTGTTGCTTTTTCCAGTTTTCCTGCAAAATCAGCAAGTGCTTCATTTCCGTCCAGCTCGCCTCTCTTGCGGAGAGCTCCTGTCCATGCAAAGATCGTTGCAACAGAGTTTGTGGATGTTTCTTTTCCCTCAAGATGACGATAATAGTGTCTCTGAACTGTTCCGTGGGCAGCCTCATACTCAAAATATCCCTTCGGGGATACCAGTACAGAGGTCATCATGGCAAGAGAGCCAAATGCGGAAGATACCATGTCGCTCATAACATCTCCGTCATAGTTCTTGCATGCCCAGATAAAACCGCCTTCTGCCTTCATAACACGGGCTACGATATCATCGATCAGACTGTAGAAATAGGTCAGGCCGGCTTCCTCAAATTTATCCTTAAACTCTGCATCAAAGATCTGCTGGAAAATCTCTTTAAATCTTCCATCGTATGTTTTGGAAATGGTATCCTTGCTTCCAAACCATACATCCTGCTTTGTGTCCAGTGCATAATTAAAGCAGCTTCTCGCAAAGCTCTTTACGGAATCATCAAGATTATGCATGCCACGGAGAACACCTGCTCCATCAAAATGCTGGATCAGCTCCTTACGCTCTTCTCCGTCTTCGCCCTCAAATACAAGATATGCATCTCCCGGCTTGTCAATATAAAATTCTGTATTCTTATAGATATCTCCATATGCATGACGTGCAAGTGTGATCGGTTTCACCCAATTCTTTACACATGGCTCGATTCCCTTTACAACGATCGGCGCACGGAATACAGTTCCATCAAGAATGGCACGGATCGTTCCGTTTGGACTCTTGTACATTTTTTTCAGGTCATACTCTTCCATTCTGGCTGCGTTTGGCGTGATCGTGGCACATTTTACGGCTACTCCGTATTTCTTGGTTGCTTCTGCTGCATCAATGGTAACCTGATCATCTGTCTCATTTCTGTGCTCAAGACCAAGATCATAATATTCTGTATTCAGTTCCAGATACGGTGTGAGAAGTTCATCCTTGATGATCTGCCACAGGATACGTGTCATCTCGTCTCCGTCCATCTCAACTAAAGGTGTCTGCATTTTGATTTTTTCCATATTATTTTCTCCTTTTGAGGTTTATTCTCCTGTTCGGATTCCAGGTGCTCTTTCCTTTAGAATCTTTCTTCAGCACTTTTACTGTACATTGTACTCATATTTTCCGGTTCCGTCAACGCTTTTGTGCTTTACCACACTATGTTTATAAGAATTGTATAATAATTCAGCCTGCCAACAGTTTTTCACAGTTAAATTTTCCCCATCCCTGCTGATTTCTGGGAAGTCCCATATCTTCTGCATTTTCTCTTAACAACATCTTTACCTCTACATTAGAAAGCCGGGGATCTTTTTCCAGAAGGCAGGCGATCCCTCCTGACACCAGAGGCGTCGACATGGAGGTTCCGCTTTTGAGCCCATATGAGTACGGCAGTCCCGGTGCACAGGCAATGACCTGGCTTCCCGGCGCTACCAGATCCGGTTTGCACACACAGTCAAAAGTAGGGCCTCTTCCGGAAACTGCCTTTCTGCCATTCAGCATATCACTGGAGCCTACGGTAATGATCTTCCGGCTGCTTCCCGGTGCTGTTACCGTGCCGGCCCCCGGTCCCTGATTTCCTGCTGCAGCTACCACCACAAATCCCAGATCCCAAAGTTTTTCCACTCCTTCAAGAAGATCTGTCTGTTCCTTATGATCCCGGGATGTTGTTCCCACTGAAATATTAACGATACGGATATGATAAATACTTCCAAACTCCATGATCCACCGAAATGCCCGCATCACATCCTCCCTGCTTCCGTTCCCGAAACGATCCAGAACCTTCAGAGCAGCGATACTGCAGCCAGGTGCAGCCCCTTTATATTTTCCACCTGATGCAGTTCCGTCCCCTGCAAGGATCCCGCTGACATGAGTCCCATGTCCGTTATCATCATAGGGGCTGCGTCTGACTCCTGTAAAATCACGAAACACGGAAATACGGCTGCCAAAATCTATATGAGGAAAAATACCGGTATCCAGAACCGCCACGCCTATCCCTTTTCCTGTATACATCCTTTTATACCTTTCCAAAGCTCTCCCGTCGGACAGCTGACCTTTCTTTAGCTTATTCTGCGACCATCTTTCCCGCTACTCGTTTTATATAAAAAGACCCCGGGATCTTACATCTGAATCCCCGGGATCTTTGCTGTATATTTTATTTAGTTTCCTCTTCCTGTACGGAAATTAACTGTTTTCTGGATCTGATTGTCCATTCCGTAGCTGTAGCTTCCATAAACACCGGTATGCCAGCCCTTAGCCTGTCCCTCCGGGTCATAATGAAGTCCGTTTATGATCACCCAGCTATGTCTTGTAAAGCCATCTCCGGCTCCATCTCTGGTTCCCGGAACACGACCACATACCACATATGGATCATATCCGATCTCTCTTGCCAGCGCGGCAAATGCACAGGCATAGCCATAACAATTTCCCTTTCCTGTAGCAAGCGTTCTCCACGCAGTCATTCTCCACCAATCATTCTGATTTAAATTCGGATAATAGGCAGATGAATAATAGGTATTATTTATCACATAACTCCAGCACGCCTGTAGCTTCTGGCTTTTGGACATTCCACTTCTTGTAATATTTTGGACCACGCCTATACAATGCAGCTTCAGACTGCGCATATCATTTTTTACAGCCTGCCCCTTTCCGTTAAACCGGATTCCCTCCAGAGTACGGTTTTTGTAAAAACGTCCCCAGGAATCCGCATAGTAAAGATTTCTATCCGGAAGGCACAGCCAACCCTTTGAAGGATTTCCATATTTATTTACGTAATAGGAATATTTTCCTACATTTACGATACGTGACGTCTTTCCGTTCAAAAGGCGTCCTGCAGTATCAAACACATAGATCCTGGAACCGATCTTGTTATGGTAAGTTAACGCATAATATTTAGGCCCGAAATAATACCGTTTTCCCTTTACGGTCTTCCATTGGTTTCTGATCTTTCGGCCCTTGGTGTAGTAGTAATATTTTCCTTTTTCTCTGTAGAGACCGGTTTTCTTCTTTACAGTTGCCGTAGTAGTTGCTGCCTGCGTCTCACAGGTTACGGAAACCGTGCAGATCTGCACCGCAAAAAGCATGACCATCGCCATAAAAAACAATTTTAATCTTTTCATACGTATCTTTCCTTATCGTTCATTCTGATCAATACTCTTCGTATCTCACACTTCCGTCAGAATAGGTGATCTCATAGTAGCCATGACCACTTCCGTCACAGTCATCATAGGCCTGACGGCTAACTTCGGTAGGTTCTGATGCTGCTGCCTCTGCTGCTGCCTCTGCTGCTGCCTGTGCCTCTGCCGCTGCCTGTGCGTCTGCCGCTGCTTGTGCATCTGCCGCTGCCTGTGCGTCCGCTGCTGCCTGCGCGTCTGCTGCCGCCTGTGCGTCTGATGCCGCTTTTGCCTCTGCCGCTTTTTTCTCTTCAGCTGCTTTCTGCTCTGCTACCAGCTTGTCGATCTCATCTTTATTGGAAGTGAAGTATGTATGTGCCGCATATCCCTTAACACCATCTCCTTCAACCTTCAGCCATCCAGGGCATACACCGGTTACCTTGAACTCGGTTCCAAGAGATGTTACTTTCAGGGATTTTGATTTTGTATCCGCTTTTTCACGGATATTTACATTGGATTTTGCATAGGTAGTGGCAGCTTCTTCCAGCTCAGTCTCCTTCGCATCTTCCAGCGCTTCCTGAGATTTTCCTTTTTCATCCGTGTAGGAAATATAAAGGATCTCATACTCATTATAAAAAACAGGTTCTTTCCAGTCATCCGGTGTCACATTCCGGAAGGTATGCTCTGTACCATCTTTCATGGTGATCACTAGATCCTGACCTGCCGCATCCTTGGAGTCTTTCTTTTTGCTGTCATCCTCTTTTGCATCCTGAAGCTCTGCGGATTTCACCTCAAGTCCGCTCTGATTTTTTACTGTAAGCTCTCCGATCTGAAAATCCTCTGCGGTCTCTTTTTCTTCTGCGGAATCTTTATCGCCAGTTTTCTCTGCGGTTTCCTCCTTTGTCGTTGTCTCGTCTGCAAAAGCAGCTGTCGGTGCCCCCAGACACATCGCTGCGATCAATGCTGCCCCTAAAAGCACCTGTACTGTTTTTTTTCTCATTTCTTATATCCTCCTTTATAGTGTCAGTCCGCCTATTATACGGGCTGAATCTTTGTTGCCTGTAAGAATTTCGATCTGATTTCCGTCTGCTGCAAGAAGTGAACGGTCCAGATATAAGCAAAAACCGCTGCTGTCCGTTTTTCCATCTTCTGTGGAAACATCCATCGGAAATGCTTCATAAATCTTATCATGGTTCAATCTTATATAAATCCTGCTGTCTATATCCAGATATTTTTCTTCAATACAACCTGTGATCTTTTCCAGATTTCCCTGGATCTCGCACTGAACTGCTCCGGCACCGGCAGGAACCGTATCTTCTTCCGTAACATTCACCTGACACTCCGGTCCTTCCATGATCGGCGGTGACTGTGCCATTTCCGGGAGAAAACGCTCTGCCCGTTCCACGATCACAGTATCTGCATTCTTCTCATCCACTTCACTCATCTGGTAAGGTACTCCTCTGGAAAAATACGCACTGGAATAAGCATCTGCCATAAACGGAAGCAGTGCATTACCAAAAGAATCACGGAACATGACCAGACTTCCTTCCTTCACAGGATTTACCGTTGTGATCTTCGGATCAAAATTACTTACCACTTCTCCCACATAGGCAAATGTTGTCTGTCTGTCATAATAAACTTCCTCTTCCGGTGTCGTTGCAAGAGGATACAGCATCTCATCCAGATCTCCTGTGAAATCTGTTTTTATAGTATAGGGTTCCTCCTTATAGGAAACATGCTCCTTTTTCAGAGAAGACAGCAATGTATCCGCCGCAACTGCAGCACCCTTGTTGTTCCAGTGTGAATCTCTTTTGTGATAAAGAACTTCTTTCTCTTCTGAAAGAGTCTCATACAGATCTCCGTAAGAAACCTGCTCCTGCCTGAGATATTTCTGAAGATTAACAAGGTTTTTATCCGATGATACCTTCAGGCTGTCATAGTACGGCATGTTCTCTCCATAGAGTGAGTTTTTATTAGGTGCCACAGTAAAAAGAAACTGCACGCCTTTTTCATTCAATGTCTCCTGCATCATGGCCAGTGTATGTGCAATATTAAAAAGGCTTCTCTCGGAAAGAAGCTCCTCTCCAAGATAATCCTCCAGCGAATCCTTATAATAAAGCCAGTTATCGGTTCCCTGGATCACACCATCTGCAGTAGATACTCCGAAAATCTTCCCGTTCAGAAGGGCATTTGCCGTTACCAGCTCATTTCGAAACGCAAAATGTTCCTGAAAATATTCGCCTGCTTCCGGCAGCCAACGGGTATTGATCTCGTTTTCTTTTTTCAGTTCAGGAAACTCAGCCAGTCTTCGGTTTTCAGACGATGCTTCCTGCTTTGTCACCGCCATCCCCAGAGATGGCACAAGACAAGCTGCAAAAAATGCAGTAATATAAAGCACCTGCAATTTTTTCATGTTTTCTGCCTCCTCTTAAAATCGAAAATAGATGAACGGATTATAGGTTCCGCCGGCAAGGCTCAATACACAAAGCGCAAAACCAGCCAGACTTAATACATAGGTAAAGCCTTCATACCATTTATACTTTTTCAGCATGCTGTTTACCGGAACTGCTGCGACCAGTGCCGCTGCCAGAGTTACAAGATATACCGGTGTCAGCTGCTGCAGTGTAAGGCTCATTGCGGAAGCCTTCCATCCAAAATCCGTAAACATTTCTCTGATCCAGAAGCATCCCTGCTTCATAGTGTCCGCACGGAAAAACACAAAGCCAACACAAACTACCAGAAGTGCATAGACATGCTGAAAAAAGCTCTTGAGTTTTCCGCCCTTTTTCCCGATAAATGGGATATACTCTTCCAGCATCAGGAAAAAGCCATGATAAATTCCCCAGAACAGAAAATTAAAGGAGGCACCATGCCAGATACCTGTACACACAAAAACGATCATTTTATTGACCACTGTACGGAATTTCCCTCTGCGGTTTCCCCCTAACGGAATATACAGATATTCCTTAAACCATCCTGAAAGAGACATATGCCATCTTCTCCAGAATTCACGGATACTGGCAGAAATATAAGGATAATCAAAATTCTCATGGAAATGAAATCCAAACATCATTCCGAGTCCCAACGCCATATCACTGTAGCCGCTGAAATCAAAATAGATCTGCAGCATATAGGAAACTGCGCCCAGCCAAGCACCCGGACCGGTGATTCCGGTTGCTGCCGCACCAAAGAGATTATCCGCCACAAGTCCCATTGTATTGGCGATAAGAACCTTTTTGCTCAAACCTGCAATGAAACGCCGGATTCCTTTTCCGATTTCCTCCGGCGTCTGCTTACGATTATTGATCTCCGCCTCCACATCATGATACTTGACGATAGGTCCCGCGATCAGCTGTGGGAAAAATGAGATATACAGAAGCACCTTTCCGAAATTCTTCTGAACCGAAGCATCTCCCCGATAAACATCGATCACGTAGGAAAGTGCCTGAAAAGTAAAAAACGATATTCCGATCGGCATCCGGACCTGCGGAACCGGAATTCCGGCACCGGTAACAGAATTAAATGTATCCACCAGAAATCCGGAATATTTAAAGATCACAAGAAGACCGAGATTTATCACCACAGCCAATGTCATTGTGAGCTTACGGATCTTCGGACATTCCCCTGTCAGGCGCGCTAAAATATAGTTGCCCGCCGATGAAGCAACCAGTAATATTACATAAATCGGTTCTCCGTATGCATAAAAGACCAGACTTGCCACTACAAGCAAAAAATTTTTGGCCCGCATCCCAGGTAAAAGGAGATGCAGACAAAAAGCAGCCGGAAGAAATACACACAGAAATACCATTGAACTGAAAACCATAATTATATTTATTTATCGGTCTGGCGAATCTTATTTGCTGATCACGTCCAGTACGATTTCCTTCCCTTTTTTGTCTTTGTATGTATTGACCCAGAATCTTGTGTATTCCAACAGATATTCCTGTCCGTCACCATAACAGCCATCTGTCTTTCTGGTACGAAGAGGTCTGCCAAGGGCTTTCCGCAGTGCTACAGAACTCTTTTCTCTTACAAATGCTTTCCTTAATCTTGAAGATGTTCTGGCATCGTATACACCAGTTTTTATATTAAAAGCATAAAATCCAGCTCTGGACTGTCCATATGCGGAATAATAAACGCCTTTTACCATCTGTGCATACCGGTTAAATCCATAGTATTTCCCGCCGATCTTTTTTACAAGAAGATAGTTCTCCCCGAAGAATGTTCCACCTTTATAAGCCTTTCCGGTGTTGGAAAAATAGTATCTGTATGTCATTTTTTTGCCGGTAGTCTTATTAGCGACAGTCACGGTTTTCCATGTATTCTTTACTTTTTTTCCCTTCACATAATAGTAGTATTGTCCGCCCTCTTTTTTGAGACCGTTTTTTACCTTGGCTACCTTGGCTGTAGATGCTGCCTGTACAGTCTGAACCGCAATAAGCGGTTCAGCTGCCGGCATCTGGAGCATCATCAGACAAAGTACTGCTGCCAGGATCTTCTTTGTCCACTTTTTCATGATCTGCTCCTGTTCTTTAGAGAACGATATCTTCTCTTCCTTCAGTTTTATAGTATTTTTTCATGGATGAAGATTTCTGCATATAATATTTAACATCTTTTCTGGATTTGTTTCCTGCTGCATTTGCATCAAATGTATACCAGGTATTTCCAATCTTGATCTCTGTCCATCCATGTGGCTGCCATTTATTTTTATTAAATACATTACTTTTTCCCCAGCATACACGGACCGGAAGTCCTGTTGCACGTTTAGCCTGTACTGCAAAGGCTGATGCAACACCGTAGCAGTTTCCTTTTTCCATTCCCATGGTCAGATATGCAAACATCTGGCTTTTACCTTTTGTAAACTGCAAAGGTTTTCCGTCAAAGCCCTTCATTCTCATATATCCATATTTTTTGGAATAGTTAAACAATTTCTGAAGAGCCGTTTTTTTCTGCGCAGTTGTAGTCAAACTTGCAGAAATCTTCTGGCTGCGAAGCACTGAATCTGTCATCTTGATCAGTTCTGCATTTGCTTTTTTGGATTTCCCAGTGTATTTTCCGTTGGAAGCAAACTGCATGGTTTTGTAGGTATTTCCGGATTTTACTGTATACCATCCGGTCTTTCTTGCACCATTCGAGCCTAAATAATATATCGCACCATTGATCTTTTTTAATTTGTTGGTAACTTTTTTACCTTTGATGTAGTAATAATACTGACCGCCCTCTTTTTTCCAGCCATTTTTAACAGCTGCTTTTGCGGTTGTTGTGGTTGCTGTTGTTGCCGCCTGCGCACACACTGTGCCAAATGTCAGGCAAAACAGCATTGTGATCATGAGAACAAGCTGTGCGAATCTTCTCTTTTTCATGGTTTCTTTTCCTCCTGTTTTAAAAATCTTCATACCCGGTGATAATTATAGCATTGCTCTGATTTTCTTGCAATATAATGTATAAAATACATTATCTCCTCCAATACTTAACATATCTGAAAAATAAAGGAGGTTTTTCTATGTTTCTCTTTTTTCTTGTATTCTTCGGACTCCAGATCTTTGTTCTTTTCTGCTGTGCCGCTGCAGGAAATGACGCCGCTTCCCAGGAACTATCTGACCAGGAACAGCTTCAGTTTATCGCAGAATGGAAAAAACAACATCAAAAAAAGGACGTCTGCTGAAGAACGTCCTTTTTGCTTTGCAATTCTATTCTCCATTCATATGATGATACACACCAGTCCGCCTTTGCTGTCATTTACGATCTTCTTCATAGTATCCTGAAGCTTCACCTGACTTTCTTCGCTGATCATGGCCAGCTTGTTCCGGATTCCGTCTTCCACCAGCTGCTGGATGGATTTTCCGAAAATATTGGTCTCCCAGATACTTTCCCCTCTCTCCGGGCTTTCTCTGATATACTTTATCAGGTCCTCCGCCTGCTGTTCTGTACCAACGATCGGAGCGATCTCCGTTTCGATTCCCGCCCGGATCATATGAATGGACGGACTTTTTGACCGGATCTTTACTCCGAATTTATTTCCCTGACGGATCACCTCTGGTTCCTCAATAGTGATCTCGGAAAGCTCAGGCACCACAACCCCATACCCTGTTCCTTTTACCGCTTCCAGGGCAGCCTGGACTTTTACAAATTGTTCCTTCATACCGGCAAGCTCTTTTATGGTCTGGATCAGTTCATATTCGCTTTCCATGGATATCCCGCTCATTTCACTGAGCATCTGATAATAATAAATGTCTTTTACTGCGATCCGGATACGGACTTTTCCATCGGAAAGACTGACCTGCTCAAGTAATGTATCTTCCACATATGGACTTTCCAGATATACTGATTCTCTGCTTACATCACGCACATGAGTAAGTCTGGTCATCTTTTCCCGAATCTCATTTAACAGAGCCGCCTTTACCTCATGTTCCGGAGAAAGCATCTCCACCCATCTGGGAACAAAAAGCTCTATCTCACTGACCGGGAATTCATAAAGGATCTTCTCCAGGATTCTGGTCACATCCTCTTTTCGAAGCTGTTCACAGTTGACTGCCAGAACGGATACTCCAAATTTCTCTTCCAGATGTTTTACAGTTTTTCCGGTTTCCTCACTGTAGGGAGTCTGGGAGTTTACCAGGATCAGAAAGGGTTTTCCCTGGACTTTCAGCTCTTTTATGGTCTGTTCCTCTGCCGGGATAAAATTTTCTCTGGGAATCTCCCCGAAACTTCCGTCTGTTGTGACTACAATCCCAATGGTGGAATGCTGGCTGATCACTTTTTCCGTTCCAATGCGGGCTGCATCATGGAACGGGATTGCTTTTTCCTGCCAGGGAGTTTTGACCATCCGCTCCCTGCCTTCTTCCACATTTCCGGATGCATCTTTTACCAGAAAGCCTACACAGTCAATGAGTTTTACCCGAATTTTCTGGTTTTCCCCTATGGATACTTCCACTGCTTCTTTTGGAATAAATTTGGGTTCTACGGTGGTGATCATTTTTCCGGCACCGCTTAATGGCAGTTCATCCTGAAGTTCTGCTCTTTTTCCCTCGCTGATCGATGGCAGTGCTATCAGCTCCATAAATCTCCGGATAAATGTGGATTTTCCTGTACGGACCGGTCCCACAACCCCTATGTAGATATCCCCGCCCGTCCGCGCCTGGATATCACGGTAAACCTGAAAGTTTTCCATATAAAAAAGCCTCCCTGCATATACTGGCCTGTAAGTTCCGGGAAACGTCTTAAAAAAGACAGTTCCCGCATACCACAGTATATGCCCGGAAGGCTTCTTATATGCTGCTGTTCACCGGGAACAGCAGCCCTTTGTATTCCTCATATCAGTCTTTGATATAGAACTCATTGTGAAGCAGATGATGCTCTTTGCCTTTGAGGAGTCCCTCATAAAGCTCCAGAACCAGTGGGTTCTCATCGGATTTCTTGATGATCATGGTATTGTCTGCATTGTACAAACCTCTTGCTCTGGCTGCCTTGGTTCTGTCACCGGATCTGGTCGGCTGACCTCCACCCATGATACATCCACGGCGGCATGCCATAACCTCGATCAGATGATAGTTTGCCTCGCCGTTCTTTACACGTTCCATAACGGTTCTTGCATTTGCAAGGCCACTGGCTACGCATACATTGATATCCATTCCCTTGTACGGTACGGTAAATTCCTTGATTCCCTCTTCACCACGAACACCGCACTCTGCAATCTCATGCATGGCTTCCTTGCTGTGATCCGGGCTCAGTCTTCGAAGAACTGCCTCGGTAACACCACCGGTAACACCGAAGATAACGCCACCGCCGGAACCAAATCCAAACGGCATATCGCATGCTTCCGGATCCAGTGTTGCAAAATCAAGACCAAAGTTATCGATCATGCGGAGAAGCTCTGTGGTTGTGATAACGATATCGGTATCCTGCTCGCCATCGGTAAAGCTGTTGGGGCGGATTGCCTCTGCCTTCTTGGCTGTACATGGCATAATGGAAACCATAACGGTCTTCTTGCCTGCTGCATGCTCCGGATCACGGAAGTATTCCTTGATAACCGCAGACATCATTCCCTGTGGGGAACGGCAGGTAGAAATGTTCGGAACATATTCCTTATACTGATCTGTGATGAACTTCACCCATGCAGGACAGCAGGAGGTCAGAAGCGGAAGGTTCTCACCCTTCTCTACTCTGTTTAAGAACTCCTTGGTCTCTTCCATAATAGTAAGATCGGCACTGAATGTGGTATCGTATACTTCGTCAAAGCCCATTCTGTGGAGTGCGTTGACGATCTTGCCCATAACGCTCCTGCCCTTTGTGAGGCCGTAGTGATCACCAACTGCTACACGGACTGCCGGCGCGATCTGGGCAACCACACGGGTATCCTTGTCCGCAAGTGCATCCCAAACCTCATCCATATGTGTACGAATGGAGATGGCTCCTGTCGGACAGTAAACACGGCACTGACCACAGTTTACACACTGTGTCTCAGCAATCTTTTTATTGAATGCAGGCATAACCATGGCCTCTGTTCCACGGAATGCGAATCCAAGAGCTCCGATTCCCTGAAGTTCCTCGCAGGCACGTACACAGTTGCCGCAGAGGATACATTTGTTCGGATCACGGATGATGGACGGTGAACTGTCATCGATCTCGTGCTGTTCTCTTGTATTTTCAAAACGGATATCCCGCACGCCAAGGCGATGTGCCAGCTCCTGCAGGATACATTCGCCGCTCTTTACACAGGTTGTACAGTCACGGCAATGTGCTGCAAGAAGCAGCTCCACGATCAGTTTACGATATTTCTTAATACGACCGGAGTTGGTATAGATAACCATTCCGTCTCTCGGCTGCTCGGAACAGGAGGCAAATGTTTTGCCTCTGTCATCCTCAACTGTACAGAGACGACAGGCACCAAAGGTGGAAACCTCTGAATGATAGCACAGTGTGGGGATATTGATACCGGCATTCCTGATGACTGTCAGGACATTTTTTTCGTCAGTAAATTCTACTTTTCTTCCGTCAATTGTCATTGTACCCATAAGATATCCTCCCTTCTATGCTTCCACATAAATCGCATCAAAGTTACAGTTATCCTTACAGGATCCGCATTTGATACATACGTCATTGTTGATTACATGTGGATGCTTGATCTTTCCTGAAATCGCACCAGTCGGACAGTTCTTTGCACACTTGCCGCAGCCGATACAGAACTCAGGATTGATATGGAATTGACGGAGCGCCGTGCAGACCTTCGCACGACATTTTTTATCTACGATATGCTCTACATATTCGTCACGGAAACGCTTCAGAGTACTGATGACCGGAAGCGGTGCACTCTTACCGAGTCCGCACAGGGCCATGCTCTGAACCATGTTTGCAAGCTCTTCCAGCTCATCCAGATCGGAAAGCTCACCCTTACCTGCAACGATTCTCTCCAGGATCTCAAGCATACGTTTGGTACCCTCACGGCAGGGAACACATTTACCACAGCTCTCACGCTGTGTAAAGCTCATGAAGAAACGCGCAACCTCTACCATACAGGTATTCTCATCCATAACAACAAGTCCACCGGAACCCATGATGGCATCCAGCTTCTTAACAGAATCAAAATCAAGCGGATGATCGATCTGATCGTCGATCAGACATCCACCAGAAGGACCGCCGATCTGTACACCCTTAAATGCAGCACCGCTCTTAAGACCGCCGCCGATGTCATAAATGATATGACGGAGGCTTGTTCCCATCGGCACCTCGATAAGGCCAGTGTTCTCAATGGAACCGGTAAGTGAGAAGGTCTTTGTTCCGGGGCTTCCCTCTGTACCGATGGTGTGGAACCAGTCAGCACCCTGAAGGATGATCTTCGGTACGTTGGCGTAGGTCTCTACGTTATTGAGGACGGTAGGCTTACCCCACAGACCCTGCTCAACCGTTCTCGGAGGTTTTACTCGAGGCATACCTCTGTTGCCTTCGATAGAAGCAGTCAGGGCAGAACCTTCACCACATACGAACGCTCCGGCACCGCGATTGATATGTAAGTGGAAATTAATACCGGAACCAAGGATATTATCACCAAGAAGGCCATAGGACTCTGCCTGCTCAATAGCCATTCGAAGTCTCTGTACAGAA
This sequence comes from Blautia sp. 2227st1_G12_2227SCRN_220401, assembly GCF_039062885.1. Classification (NCBI taxonomy): domain Bacteria; kingdom Bacillati; phylum Bacillota; class Clostridia; order Lachnospirales; family Lachnospiraceae; genus Blautia; species Blautia sp. 2227st1_G12_2227SCRN_220401. The sequence continues at coordinate 103,909 of NZ_JBCLNI010000007.1, forward strand.
AGAGGATACTCGGCACGCACATAAATATAACCATCTTCTGCACCTACTGCATAGGCAGCGATCACCATACCCTCGATCATCTTGTAAGGATCACCTTCCATTACGGAACCATCCATAAATGCTCCCGGGTCACCCTCATCACCGTTACATACTACATAACGGACTTTTTCCGGCTGGCGTGCAACCTGTGACCATTTCTTGCCTGCAGGGAAGCCTGCACCGCCACGGCCGCGGAGACCAGACTTCGAGATCTCGTCGATAACACCCTGTGGGGTCATCTCAAAGAAAGCCTTCGCCATAGCGGAAAATCCGCCTACGGAAATATATTCATCAATGGACTCTGCATCGATCTTGCCACAGTTCTCAAGAACGATCCTTGTCTGCTGGTTCAGGAACGGAATGTCACTGGGATGTGGACAGGCCTCATCATTATGACGATAAAACAGACGCTCGACAGGCAGTCCGCAGATCACGGTCTTCTCTACGATCTCGCGACAGTCGTCTACCTGAACATGTACATACTGATAATCATAGGGTTCAATTCTCATAAGAGGACCCAGTTCACATAAGCCCTGGCATCCGGTCTTAACGATTCCTACATGAGGAACATCCTTTTGCATCTCAACCGCAACACCCTCGATTCCCTCACAGAGTCTTGACATTTCTTCATAAATCTTCTGAGCACCGGAAGCAATACATCCGGTACCGGAACAGACGAGAACACGGCAGGTATAGCCATCAAGATTCTTCTTAACCTCAGCCTGTTTGTTTTTCAGATCTTCCATACTGGTTATACTCATACGCTCTCACCTCTCAATTCATTTAAAAGCTCAACAGCCTTCTCAGGAGTCATCTTCGGGTGAACTTCATCATTTACAGTCAGTGTCGGTGCAAGTCCGCAGGCACCAAGACAGGAAACTGTCTCAACGGTAAACATCATATCATCTGTAGTATGCTTCTTATGACTCAGTCCAAGTTCCTTCAGCATTGCTTCCTTTACAGGCATGGACTTACGTACATGACAGGCAGTACCGTCACATACCTTGATGATGTACTTGCCTTTCGGCTCAAAGGAAAAGTTTTCATAGAAAGTAGCTACACTGTACGCCTTCGCTTCTTTTACACCAATCTGTTCCGCAACATAAGTAAGAAGCTCTCCCGGAAGATAACGGTACTCAGCCTGAATATCCTGCATGATCGGAATCAGTGATGCAGCTTTCCGGCCGTAGTGCTCGATGATCTCGTCCGTTTTTCTGTAATACGTCTGGTCTAACATTCGGTTCCCTCCTTGTTTCTCATAGATTTTCCACTTGATCAACCTGTTCCACTACAGGTTAATGCTTTAACACTCTGTCAGTGCCGCGCATTTATGCAAATCATTATTTTGCACTATTTCATGCCTTTAATTATAACTTATATGGTCATTTTTCACAAGCAGTTTTTTTGCTTTTTTCAGAATATATCGAAATGTTTACAACGGCTTACTGATTTTATATCTATTTTCCATAAAATATGTTCAATTTTTAACAGTTTTGATAATAAAGATACAAATCTGCTCTTTGTTTCTGCCCCAAAACATTAAAGCCGGTTATTGATTTTATTTCTCAATTACTTTAAGATAGATAAAAAGTGCGTGGAAAACATTTAATTAATTTATTTTGTAAAGGAGAACATCTATGCGAAATCTTGACACACCAGTAAAACAGATCCGGCGAAAGATTTTTACCGAAATTGCTAAGATCGGATTTGAATCCACGGACGAATCAATGATCCATGATATCGAATCCATTCCCTACAATATTGTAGAGGAACGCGCGAAATACCGTGAAAGCATCTATCGTGAAAGAGCTGTTGCAAGCGAACGTGTCCGTCTGGCCATGGGACTTTCCCTCCGCCCGGAAAATCGTTCCGTCCACCTTACCGATGGCGTGAAGGCCAGCAACATTGACGAGAAATATTATGAACCACCTCTTATGCAGGTGATCCCTTCCGCATGTTCCGCATGCGAATCCAACAAATACGAAGTCAGCAACATGTGCCGCGGCTGTGTCGCACATCCCTGTTTACTCACCTGCCCCAAAGGCGCCATTTCCATGGTAAACGGAAAATCCTTCATCGACCAGGACAAATGTATCCATTGCGGAAGATGCAAAGCTGTCTGTCCTTACGATGCCATCGCCCATAAAGAACGCCCCTGCGAACGTGCCTGCGGTGTAAAAGCCATCGAGAGCGATGAACAGGGACGCGCCTCCATCAACCAGGATAAATGCGTATCCTGCGGCATGTGCATGGTCAGCTGTCCATTCGGAGCTATCTCCGACAAATCCCAGATTTTCCAGCTGGCACATGCCCTCCGAGAAGGAACTGAGATCATTGCAGAAATCGCCCCCGCCTACATCAATCAGTTCGGCGAAGACGTCACCCCGGGCCAATTCCGCTCCGCTCTCAAACAGCTGGGCTTCTCAAACATTTATGAGGTAGCACTGGGCGCAGACATCGGCTGCATCTCTGAAGCACACCACTACGCCAAAGAAGTAGCAACCGGCCACCTCCCGTTCCTCCTCACCTCCTGCTGCCCATCCTGGTCAGTCATGGCAAAAAAATACTTCCCGGCTATGATCGACAACATCTCCCAGGAGCTGACCCCGATGGTGGCAACTGCCCGGATCGTAAAAAAAGAGCACCCCCATGCGAAAGTAGTCTTCATCGGACCATGCGCCTCCAAGAAACTGGAAGCCATGCGTCATTCCGTAAGAAGTGATGTAGACTTCGTGATCACCTTCGAGGAACTCTGGGGCCTGTTCGACGCCAAAAGCATCACCCCATCCACCTGCGAAGAGCTCCCGGAAGAAACCCAGGCCGCAACCGCAGCAGGACGAGGCTACGCCATTGCAGGCGGCGTAGCCGGAGCCATCGAAAACTGTCTGAAGGAATACTATCCCGATGTACCAGTCCACATCGAACACGCAGAAAGCCTTGCCGAATGCAAAAAAGTCCTCACTCTGGCAAAAGCCGGCAAGATCAAAAACTGCATGATCGAAGGAATGGCCTGCCCCGGAGGCTGCATCGGAGGCGCCGGAACCAACGCCGGCTTCGCAAAAACCTCCAAGGCCCTCAAAAAATACGTAGACAGCTCAGAACCAAAACTCCCCTCACAGGAACTGGAAAACCTGGAGTTGAACTAAATACCCCCAATATATCGAAATACTTTTTAAGCATTATTAAATAAAAAACGGAGATGCAACCTAGATGATTAAAAATCCAGGTTACATCTCCATTTTTTATCAACCAGGACAGGGCAAAGCCCGCCTCCATCCCTCATCCACATCCTTCCCCATAGCCAGACAACCTAACACCGCCAACGCACAGGCCCGGAAGGGAGTGCGGTTCTGTCTGCGGACGACTCTGCAGGAGGTGTGCTGGATCTTAGGCGGCGGGACTTCTGCGTTATTTTTCAAAAGCCAGCTGTCTGAGCGGCAAAAAGCCGCGAGTTCTGGCTTTTGGAAAATGGTTTTAGCAGAATCCCGGCGCCTTAGATCCAGCCGCCGACGAAGCCCGGCCGCGGACAGAACCGCACTCCCTTCCGGGCCGTCCCGTTCGCCACCACCACTACTTCTCCACCGTCTCCGTACTCTCCGGCCAGGTATACTCCTCCCCCTTCAACTCCGCCAGAAGACTCCTAAGCTTATATCCATAACTTCTCCCGGCGGCCCATCCGCCACCATAAGGATTCTCCTGGATCCCAAGCCACTCCACATAAGGCGCACTCTCACGGGAAACATACTGGAACCGATTATCCACACAAGCCTGGTTCAACTCCTCCGAAGAAGCATAAGCCTTCAGATGCTGCACCTGCGCCCGGATCCCCGTCCTTACATCAGGAAAAGAATTACCGGCAACACCACCACCGGTAGTCCCAAGTCCGGAAAAATTAAACTGCCCTGCACTGGCATCCCCACCAAACTGAAGCCATCCGGTCTCAAGCATGGCCTGCTCAAAAACAACCTCTCCACGGACGCCCTCCGCATCCGCTTCCTCTATCACAATCGTGCAAAACGTATCAATATCCGGTGCACCACCCTCCGTCAGGATGCCGGAAGGATACTCCACATTCTGCGCCTCATACTGCACTACCATATCCTCCGCATCCACTGTGGTACACCCCATGATCGTATAATATCCATAAGTATTATCTGTGGAATCATCCACAAAACCCTCTGTATCACTCTCTCCAGATGACTGAGGCTTCGAAATCTGACCCTCCATAGAATGATCCGCTTCCTCTGCCAAAACACCTGCAGGCGTTCCGAACACCAGAACGCCTGCAAGTACCATCATCCGTAAACAAAAACTATTTCGGAATCTGTACATATATAAATGATCAACCCTTTATTACTGTTATTACTGCGCTTTTCTCATTGCAGCTTCAACCACATGACCTACAAGAACAGAAGTTGTAACACTTCCTACTCCGCCAGGAACCGGTGTGATCGCATCAACGATTGGCTCAACTGCCGTATAATCAACATCACCACAAAGCTTGCCCTCTGCATTGACATTGATACCAACATCGATAATAGTCTGTCCCTCTCTGACATAGTCAGCACCAACAACACCAGCACGGCCAGCTGCAACGATAACGATATCCGCCTCTTTTGCAACGGATGGCATATCAACGGTTCTTGTGTGGCAGATAGTAACTGTCGCATTTTTCTTAACAAGCATCATTGCAGCCGGTTTACCAACTACAAGGCTTCTTCCGATCACAACCGCTTTTTTACCTGTGCAGTCGATTCCATAGTGATCAAGGATCTCCATGCATGCCTGCGGTGTACATGGCGGGAATCCGATCTTCTTGCCTGTAAATACACCAGACATGGAAAGATCTGTCATACAGTCAACATCCTTCTCTGCTGCAAGTGCATTCTCGATCACTGCCTGATCCAGATGTTTTGGCAGCGGACGGAACAGAAGAACTCCATGGATCTTGTCATCTTTGTTTACTTTATCGATGGTTGCAAGAAGCTCATCCTGGGAAACATCCTCCGGAAGAAGGATTTTCTCACATGCAACACCAAGAGTCTCACAGCGCTTTGTAGCACCTCTCTCATAGGAAATATCGCTTGGATTCTCACCAACACGGATAATGCAAAGTGTAGGATCTACACCTTTTGCCTGAAGCTCTGCAACGTTCGCTTTGATCTTTTCATTGAGAGCCGCTGTTACTTCTTTACCTAATAACTGCTTTGCCATTTGTCTGGTTCCTCCTATTTCAGTCTTCCGAGAACACTGTCAAATGTCTCGTCTGCGATCTTTGTATATTTCTCAAGCATAGCGTCTGCTTTTTTGTTTAATTCCTCTGCATACGCACGGTCAGCCATAGATTTTGTGTTAATGTACACATTCAGGCTTGCTCCCTTAAGAGCTGCTTTGCAGAATGCAGCACCTACACCAGCATCACTGATTGCAAGCTTGGAACCTTTTGCTCCGAACTCAACGATAAGTTCAATAGCCTCGCAGCATTTCTCCATGATCTCCATAGGAACAGAGCATGCTTCCTTGAGGGCAGCTTCCATTACTCGAGCCTTCTCAGCCTTCTCTTCTTCTGTCTCTCTCGGCATTCCGTAAGCCTTGGAAAGAGGCTCAAAAACTTCCGCATCTCTCTCGATCAGATGAAGGAAATCTTTCTGAAGCTGATCACATTTCTTTTTCAGCTCCCACATTTCATCTTCTACATCTGCATATTTTTTCTTACCGACAGTAAGGCTTCCAACCATGTTTCCAAGAGCTGTACCAACCGCACCTACAAGAGCAGAAGCGCCACCGCCGCCTGGAACCGGTGCCTTGGAGCTTAATACCTCGACAAATTCAGTACAAGTACTTGTAGAAAATCCCATAGGACTCTCCTCCTTATATTCTTATTTTAGCACTCTTTAGAGCCCATTGGGGGCTTTATAAAAAGCCCCCTCCGGTTGTTTTTGATCTTATGTTCCGATTAGAAGAGACCTGTGATCTTACCTGTCTCATCTACATCGATCTTGGTTGCTGCCGGAGCTTTCGGGAGACCTGGCATAGTCATGATCTCACCTGTCAGAGCAACGATGAATCCTGCACCTGCGGAAATCTTCAGGTTACGTACTGTTACCTCAAAGTCTGTCGGTGCACCAAGTTTTGTCTGATCATCAGTCAGACTGTACTGTGTCTTAGCAACACAGATCGGGCAGTTGCCAAATCCAAGTGCTTCCAGCTGTTTTGCCTGTTTCTGAGCATTTGCTGTAAGAACAACTTTCTTACCACCGTAAACTTTCTGTACGATGTTATTCAGTTTATCCTCGATGGATCCCTCAAGCTCATAAGCATATGTGAAGTCATTCGGCTCCTCAACAAGACGGATTACTTCCTCAGCAAGCTTCATGCCGCCTTCGCCGCCTTTTGCCCATACCTCGGAAAGTGCAACGTTAACGCCAAGCTCTTTACATTTTGCCTCAACCAGGTCAAGCTCTGCCTTGGTATCGGTCGGGAATGCATTGATAGCAACTACACATGGAAGTTTGTATACATTCTTGATATTGCTTACATGTTTCAGAAGGTTTGGAAGACCTTTCTCAAGAGCCTCAAGGTTCTCGTTGTTCAGATCTGCCTTCGGAACACCACCGTTGTATTTCAGCGCACGAACAGTAGCTACGATAACAACTGCGCTTGGATGAAGGCCTGCCATACGACACTTGATGTCAAGGAATTTCTCTGCACCAAGGTCAGCACCGAATCCAGCCTCTGTGATAGCATAATCTGCAAGTTTCATAGCCATCTTTGTAGCTGTTACGGAGTTACATCCATGAGCGATGTTTGCGAATGGTCCGCCGTGTACGATTGCAGGAACATGCTCCAGTGTCTGTACAAGGTTTGGTTTCAGGGCATCTTTCAGAAGTGCTGTCATAGCACCCTCTGCATGAAGATCACCAGCTGTTACCGGTTTCTGCTCGGAAACTTTACCATAGGTATATCCGATGATGATTCTGGAAAGTCTCTCTTTCAGGTCTTTGATGTCACTTGCGAGGCAAAGAACTGCCATGATCTCAGATGCAACTGTGATGTCGTATCCGTCTTCACGAGGCATACCGTTTGTTCTTCCGCCAAGACCATCTACTACATTACGAAGCTGACGGTCGTTCATGTCCACGCAACGTCTCCATGTGATCTTTCTCGGGTCAATGTTCAGGTCATTGCCCTGGAAGATATGGTTGTCGATCATTGCTGCAAGAAGGTTGTTTGCCGCACCGATCGCATGGAAGTCACCGGTAAAGTGAAGGTTGATATCCTCCATCGGAACTACCTGTGCATAACCGCCGCCTGCTGCACCACCTTTTACACCGAATACCGGTCCGAGGGATGGCTCACGAAGAGCTACCATTACTTTTTTGCCCATTTTCTGCATTGCATCTGCAAGACCAACGGTTGTTGTTGTTTTTCCCTCTCCTGCAGGTGTCGGGTTGATAGCTGTTACGAGGATCAGCTTACCATCTTTCTTGTCACTCTCTTTTAACAGATTGTAATCAATTTTTGCTTTGTACTTACCGTACTGCTCCAGATATTTGTCGTCAATACCTGCCTTCTCTGCAATCTGTGTAATTGGAAGCATTTCGCACTCCTGTGCAATTTCGATGTCACTTTTAAATCCCATAATGTTACCTCCCTTTAGGTATTTTTACAGTTTTTAATCCCTTAAAACTGCATCTCTATAAAAACAGGTCCCATCCTGTTCTTAACTATTTTTCATTTTTAAAGACATTTCAGAAATGCCTTTAAAGACCCAATGATAACGTCTCCCATAACGGCCATATCCTCAGCCGCAAAGGAAACCGGAAAATTATCAGAAAACAAGATCTGTGAGGACGGCGGAAATTCATCATCCCCCTCCCAGAGGATCATCTGAACTACATATCCCGGAAAGATCTCCACCTGGTATGCAATATCTCCATAATCCACGGGAACCGCATGGATGTGTTCCATGATCTCCTTGAAATCCTTAAGTCTGTTTCCATATGTGAAAGCCAGGCGTTTGATGCATCTGCCATCAAACTGACGGAGATAAACCTCTCCCCAGGGCATTTCCCTGTATGTTTTAAACCTTCCGCTTCCCTGAGATACATTCCCGTTCAGCAGAAAACGGATAGCAAGGATCTTTGCATAATGCATTTCCTCAAGAGGATAAAATCCCGCATCATCTTCCTCATGAGTTACCTGAAAATCCGGCCAGGAAATATAATAAACGCTTCCCAGGAATTTCAGAGTCAGTTCTTTCTTCTCTTCGTCATAAGGAAGTGAAAGACGTCCGGCAATTTCTGCCGGGTCTGCCTTAGCGAACTCCTCTGTATAATGCTCCCAGGGCATTCTTTCTTTGCTGTCTTTTTCATAATTCAAGTCATTTATACTAAAAGCCATGTTTTACCTCTGCTGTTTTAGTCTGCTTTATCTCTTCTGCTGTTCTTCCATAACAGACGGAAACAGATTTGTGTCCGTATGCGGAATAAAGCATGCACCTACAAACTCATCCATATAGGTAGGAACTGTAGAAAGCTCCAGGTAAGTCATATTTGAAGCCAGTTCATAGGTTTTCTTCTCTGCTGATGTGGAATGAAGCATCAGATAAGCACCCGTAAGAGAAGAGTTTCCAATGTAATGGAACTTCTCAAGAGGGATATCCGGGAACATTCCGATATGCACTGCATTAGCCATATTGATCCCGCTTCCGATTCCACCGGCAACATATACGTCATCGATCATGGACACATCGAAATCAAGAGAATTCAGCATAGTACGGATTGCAGAGAAAATAGCACCTTTGGCACGGATAAAATTATCAATATCTACTTCTGTGATCTCAACATCCTTGGCAGAACCGGCTTCCTCTTCAAACGCGATCACATAGCTTCCCATGCCATAATGATCGTGACGGATTCTTTTGCCCTCACGGACAAATTTTCCCTTCGGATTGATGATTCCTGTCATAAAAAGTTCACTGATCACATCAATGATACCGGAACCGCAAAGTCCTACCGGTTTGGTTCCAGGTTCGCCTACAACCTTATATGTCGGCTCCATAGTTTCTTTATCAATGGTACATGCCTCAATAGCACCGTCTGTAGCACGCATACCGCAGCTGATATCTCCACCCTCAAAGGCAGGACCTGCGGAACATGCACAGCTCATCATAAAATCGGAATTACCGAATACAAGCTCTCCGTTAGTACCAAGGTCGATAAACAGAGAAAATTCCGGTCTGTTCCAGATCATACTTACCAGTGTACCGGCAGTGATATCTCCACCTACATAGCTTCCGATATTCGGAGCCATGATAATATGTGCATCCGGATTGATCTCAATTCCCACATCCGATGCAAACAAGGAATTTGTTTTGAAAAACGTAGGAATATACGGTTCCATACGAAGCGGATCCGCATTGATCCCTGCAAACAGATGATTCATGGTTGTATTAGAAGCAACACACATCCGGTAGATCTGTTTCTCCGGGAAATGAATACTTCTGCACATCTCATGGATCATCGGGTTAATGGTCTCTTTGATCACCGCATCCTGAAGTTTCTTCTTTCCGCCAGGTTTCTGAGATTCGATGATACGGTTGATAACATCCGCACCAAAACGGATCTGTCCGTTTCCGGAAGAACTCTTGGCCAGGATCTCTCCTGTTTCCATATTGATCAGGACTGCCGAAACGGTTGTGGTACCGATATCTACAGCAAGACCGCCGATCACAACATCTTTCTTACTGTCAAAAATATCATAAACATACATGTCATTTGGTGCTGTACGAACCACGCACTTCACAGAAAATTTACTCTCACGAAGTACATCTGGAAGCTTCTTAAGCACCGCATACGGAATTCTGACACGCTTCAGGTTCATAAACTTCTGAAGTGCACGGGTCAGTCTTTCATTATCCGGCATGGTATCATCCAGTGATGGAATATCCATCTGAAGTTCCACAACATCAAGACTGTTTGTAAGTTCTATGCCAGCCATCTCAACTTCATGCTTGGCATTTTCAAAAATAGCGATTTCTTCTTTTGAGCTCAAATCAGCCACTTTCATTCGGCTCTTATATGCGGATGCAATATCCGGAACAAGAACCTCCACATCTGCACTGATCTTGCTCATACAGGCCAGACGCCAGCCTGCGCCATATTCTTCATCCGAAATATGAAGAGTTTTCTTTGAGTCCAGTTCTCCGCTTTTTAACTGTACCCGACATTTTCCACAGGCTCCGTTTCCGGAACATGGTGCATCGATAGCCACATTGGCACCACGAGCAACCTCCAGCAAATTATCCCCCGCATTAGCAAATGCTTCTACCGTACTGCCATTTTCAAAAGCAAAAGTCACCTTAAACATTCGGCAACCACCTTTCTCGCCTCGTAAAAGTTATTCGTCTTCCACCTGTGGCGTTGGGAGTTAGACTAAACTATATTAGTAAAAAAGAGGCTGAAGGCCGAAGCCCCCAGCCTCTGAAACAGCGCTCCTGTTTTGTTCACACGCCAAATTAGATCTCAAGGTAAGAATCTGCGTAAAGTGTGTTACCCTTGAATACGTCACAGGATTTGATTGTCTCCATAAGACGAAGGTCGTTAGGGTTAACGATTGCAGATGTAAGACCATTCATCATAGCCATAGCTACAAGAGCAGAGTCCATGATCGGACGGATATGTTTTGGCATACCGTTACTGTTGTTGGAAAGACCGCCAGTGGAGTTCAGACCCATCTCGGAGAACATCTTGATTGCCTCAAGAACTTCCATCTGTTTGTCCTGCATTCCTTTTACAACAAGGAAAAGCGGATCAAACCAGAGATCCTCTGCTTCCATACCAAGGCCAAGACCTCTCTCAAGCATGTTCTGGCAATGCATCATACGCTCGTCATTGTCTGATGCAACCATACCGGAAGAGCAAAGTGCGATACAGATCGCATCGTTAGCTGCTGCAAGGTCGATATTGGAAATTCTGTCTCCAGCATCTGCAGAGTTTACGATCGGTTTACCTTTGCTTCTGTTGTATACGGAAATACCAGCCTCAATAGCTTTCTGATTTGTAGTATCCAGAGCAAGCGGAACATTGTCAAACTCAGACTGAAGGAGCTGTACTGCCCATTTCATAAGGTCCTCGCCATCGTTCTCAGCCGGTCCGATGTTTACATCAAGATATGTAGCGCCCGCATCAAGCTGCTGTTTTGCTCTTTTGATGATCGGCTCAGGATCTCTCTCAGTAAATGCTTTATTTACTGCCGGTGCTGTTGTTGAAAGTCTCTCCCCAATTGTTACAAATTTTGCCATACTCGTGTTCTCCTTTACATATTAGTAGGATATGGCTGTGCAGCAAACCTGCACAGCCGTTTATAACTGCCGGCGATATTGCCGGACAGCTGATTTCTTAAACCTTAAGTTTATGCATCAAGGTCTTTTAAGAATTTCACAAGCTGTACTGCTTCTCTTGGTCCTACGATGATCTCCCATCCAGGAAGCTTAGCCTCAAGATCGCCCTTAAGAACTGCTACTTTACCAGGAATAACCAGTCTTCTGCATTTAACCTTCGGCTCAACATTCTCTTTGATATACTCGGAGATGCTGTTTCCGGAGAATTTACCTGCTGCCCAGGATGTAAGTACGGAAAGTCCGCCTGCATCATTGATCACCAGGTTAAGCGGAACACCGGAACGCTCCAGCTCGCCAGATACTACGAAATATGTAAGAGCAAAGTCTACTGTTGTTACAACGAGAGAATTCTCGTCTGCTCCGTTCAGAGGATAAATGCCCGGTTCTACCTTCATTGGCTTCTGCGGGTCTGTAAATACGTTCTGACGAAGACCGAACAGCGGAAGTGCCTCTGCATATGTCATCTGCTCCATAACGATGATAGAACCATATTTCATAGTAAACATGGAAGCAAGTGCTGCCTGTAAATGTTTGTCACCCTTCGCAAGTTTAACAAGGTTAACGATAGAAGGATAACCAAATGTTCTGTCCTGATTCTTAAGAGCTGCACGACGAACCTGTACAGTATTTGCAAAGGTCTCTTTGATGTCAGCTCCTGTTGTATCAAGTACAAGATTCTTGTTGCCAAGTTTCTCAATAGCTGCTGTAGTATCATATAACTCATTGATGTCCTTACCGGATACACCGAGAACTACGCCTGCATCTGTAGCAACCTTGCTCATTGCCTCGTAGTTGGAAGCGTTTGCTCCGTTAAGAACCGGTTTGCCGTCCTTACATACTTCAAGGGCAGCTTTTGCGATCTCAGGATCTGTACAGCCAAGGATCAGTGTTCTTCCAAGACCTTTAGCCTTCTCTACAAGTGCTGTAAATTTTGCAGCATCTGCATTCTCATCGCAGTTTACATACACAAGCTCTACATGCATTCTCTCACCGATACGATCATAGTCAACGTGTGGGATCTCTGCAAGTTTTGCTTCTACTTCTTCATCACTCATGCATGTGCAAAGTGATACGGCATATCTTGTTTTGCTTACAAATGTCTTCTCATGTCTGAAAAGAACAGTCTCTCCACCAAGTGTAAACTCTCCATCGCCTGTTCCGATCTTGATAGTTTTCATTGGCGGTGCAGTTGCCTCAGAAAGAGATGCTAATGCATCCTCGGACATATGAGGACACTGCTCAATTTTCATAGCGCCCTGTGCAACTTTCATAGAGAAAGCCATACATGTAGGGCATCCACATTCCTTACAGTTTTTCTTTGGTGTTAATTTAAAGATCTGAATACCATTCAGTGCCATAGCTCTTTATCCTCCTATTTATTACGCAAGTGCTTTGATCAGCTTGGAAATTGTCTTAACAGATTCCGGATGTCTTAAGATAACTGCATCAGAACCAGCTGCAAGATCAGCTGCTGCTGTCTCAACTTCCATGTCGATTCCACGCTCGTCCTGTGGTCCCCATGCCGGCATGTCTGCTTCAGAAGCCATTGCCTCTTTAACATTCCATGTCTCAGCGGATACAGGTGTAATAATAGGCATCTGCAGCATGTTATCATTCTGCCCTAAAGCGGCACCTTTGATACGGTCCATAGTAGATACTACGTACTCATATCCATAACCAACTGCTGCACTACCGATATTCATAACGATCTTCTTAGCATCTACACCAAGCTGTGTAGTAACAACGTTAAGCTGTTTAGCAAGGTTGATATCAACGGCAGACTCAGCGCCTACGATCTGATTGTAAGCAAGACCTGCTGCTGCACCGATTGCTTTGTAGTTCTCCTCTTTCTCGGAAAGGATCAGTGCATTTCTGCCCTGAAGAGCCTCTGCAACCTTCGGAAGGAGCTCTGCATCCTTCTCAACATTCTTGCAGCCCTCTACAACCAGTGGACAGTCAACTGCATCTGCAACTTCTTTAACAACTGCGATCAGCTCATCGATAGATTTGTTAACACCGTTCGGGTCACCGCCCTCAAGAATAAGTGCAACAAAGTCAGCACCCTCCATAGCTGCAGCTTTCTTAGCAATGTCAGCCATTGTAGTAGCGCCTTCATAGTAAGCTTTGATACCTTCAGATACGCCCTCAAGACCCATATCAGAGATCTCTACACCGATCTTCGGGCAGTTCTCTGACTCTGCGTCAAAGGAATAAAATGGGAATGTACAATCCCCACCAATTGTCACAGTCTTATCTCCGCTTCCGATTGTGACAGCATTAATCTTTGCATTGAACTTTTGTGGTTTCTGATTAAACGGCATTTTTCGTTAGCCTCCTTAAAAATAATAATTAAAAACTACAGAGCTTCTTATATTATACTACATAGCACCAGTTATTGGCAAGATGCAGCACTATATTTCTGTTAAAAAATCAACAAACTTTTTAACAGTTTACAAGAGAAAGGATGTCCGCACATCCTTTCTCCCGGATAAATTACATCATCGGATCAAGTCCGAGAGCCGGATGTCCTTTTTCTGTAAGGAATGCAACCAGTGTCTCTGGATCTTCTGCGATCGTCTCATCACCGATCATGTCTGTAAAGTTATCGATTCCGTAAAGCTCTTTTGCAGTCTTATTAAGTCTGTCAGCTACGAATTCTTTCAGTTCTTTCGGCATCCATACGATACGCTCGATACCGCCCTCAGCCTTCATGAACTTCTTGGAGGAAATGAAATGTTTACCATGTCCCATGAATCCAGGTGTCTGAACTCCACCACCTGTCATGGATGCCATCTCAGGGAATGTCATTCCAAGTGGTGTCATGCCTGCATACTCACGGTTAGCAATAACAACACCGTTGGAGAATGGCTCGATACCACAGATACACTCGAAGCATCCGCAGGAAGTCATCGGATCCTGCATGATGGAGTACAGTGTAACGTGCTCCAGAGCACCCTGGGAGAATTTCTGAACTGCCTCATCAACGTCCTCATAAGAACCAAGATTCTCATCGATCGGACGCTCTTTTGTGATGATCTGGCAAGGACCAGCTGGGTCAAGCTGATGTGTAGCTTTTGCATCCAGCCATGAAACCGCACCGCAAAGACCAAGTCTCTCAGGTGTTACTACACATACGTGGCTTGGTGCGAATGCCTGGCAAAGGATACAGCTGTAATATACGTCAACAGACTCATCTGTCAGAGTATCAAGACGCTCATCACGTTTGTCAAAGATCGGAATTGCAACCTCATGACGGATTCTTGTACACTCAGCAGGATCTGTATAGATAACAACCTCACATTTATCAACAACCGCATCGAACTCATTCTTAACAGATGCATAAAGAACCTCACCGATATGTTTGATTCTGAAGCCTGCATTAAATGCCTCAATGCTGATACGGATACGCTGCATATCACGCTGTCCTGTATGGTATACACCCTCGATACAGTTGATGTAGTTGTGGAATTTACGCTCGATAACCGGCTCAAAGTCAGACTGCATATTCTTACCTGCAACTTTAACAACATATGCAATGCTGTTCTTGCTGCCGAATTCCATCTCATCTACTTCAGGTCCGATTACTGTGATCTTGTGATCCTCGATCTCAGAAGCATCGCAGGTCTGTACAAGCTCTGCACAGTCTACACGGGAACCATCGAACTCAACCTGCATATCTTTACGACGGATGATCTCACCCTCGAATGCAGATGCGAAAGCAACCGGAATATCGATATTTGTAATTTTGATCTTAATGTCACGTGCCTCAAGGGAAGTAGCGTTGAATTTGCTTACGTCCTCCTGAACGATAAGGCTCTTCGGTACACGGAAGATATTCTCTGTCTCATTTGTAACAACCGGGAATCCAAGTGCGATAGCGCCTGCACCGCATGCTACGATCACATCATCCAGAGGTTTGAATGCGTTAACAAATGCCGGTACACGATCCATTGTGTATTTCATAAGTGTTCCTGCATCTCCAGGTGTTACGTTACCGAAGATCAGAGCTGCACGGATCGCAACGGAAACTACATGAACAACAGATGTAACATCTTTTCCAAGAGGAATAACACGAACGTTGGCACCTGTCTTCATTCCGGCTTCTGCAACCTGATCAATGATTCCGCCAACAAGTGTTACCAGGATACCCTGTGCCTGATAGCTCTTTACAAGAGCAACACCCTCTTCTGTAGTAGGAGCAGCACCAAGGATAACAGCAACGCCTGGGATATCACCTGTTACAAGCGGTACACCGAGCTCACGGATAACAGCATCACCAAGATGTCCATAGCATGGCTCTTCGTAAGGAGTTGCTCCGTCGATATATTTCAGAACCTCGATGAACTCTGCGCAGAGTGCTGTAGCAACACCGGACATGAATGCATCGTTCAGTCTTTTCTCTCTTGTCATAAGTGTTTTTACAACGCCAAGAGCTTCTTTTAATTCTTTTAATGTTGTAACTTTTGTTCCTGTTACAGCATAGTAGCAAGGAAGGCTGTAAGCGGTATTCGGGAAGCTGACAGCTTTGTCTTCGCCATACTGAGCGATCGCGCCGTCAATAGCACCCTCTGTTAAACCATATACAGCATCGTTTCCGCCGAATACTCTATCAAATAAAGTCACTGTAATACCTCCTATTTTTACAGAATTGAATTCTGATCAATTTTGTCTTTGATTTTTCTGATTTCAGCTGTTACAGTTTCACTGAAATCGTAGGGAGATTTTCCCTGACGATCAGCATCTATAACTTCTGTATTGTAGTGGATCATTCCAAGCAGATCCTCTGCCGGGATCTTACTCCGGATAAATTCCTCATCCTCCGGATTTCTTACCTTATTGGCCACGACCTTAACCTGAGAAACTCCCAGATCCTTTGCAAGACGTTTGACATTCTTATATGTCTGTACACTTCTTGCCCCTGGTTCGATCACTACAATAAATTCATCCATGCTCTCCGTGGTGCCCCGGCCCAGATGTTCCAGGCCGGCCTCCATATCCATGATCACCACATCATCTCTGTGGATCACAAGGTTATTGATCACTCTTTTAAGCATCACATGTTCAGGACAGACGCATCCGCCTCCACCTGTTTCCACAGTTCCAAGGACAAGCAGCTTTACGCCATTACAGGTTTTTCCATAAGTATCCGGAATATCGTCTACCTTTGGGTTCAGTTTATAAAACTGATTCTGGCTGTTGGCTCCGGTGCGTTCTTCTATGAGCTTACGCATTTTTGAGATTGGAACAATAGAATCCAAGGTTTCCTCGTCAAATCCAAGGGCAAGACCCAGGTTCGCATCCGGATCCACATCCGCCGCAAGGACTTTTTTTCCCTCATCTGCGTATAGTCTTGCAAGTGTTGCTGCGAAAGTTGTCTTTCCTACTCCGCCTTTACCGGTTACTGCTATTTTCATTTTACGTCTTCCACCTTTTATAACATTTTAAAGATCGCAACGGATTAGATTCCTAATGCTGTTCTCTTCTCTTCAATTCTCTCGATCATAAGATCAACTAATTTCTCGATGTCTGTCTCTACTGTGTAAGCAGCACCTGTCCATTTTCTTGTTCCCTCTGTAAGAAGTTCGCACATTTCTGAAGAACCGGAAACATATGGATCAACGCCAAGGAATGTATCAATACCAGTACCAACTACGTAGTTACCGATGGATACAGCTTTTTCAGACATCCACTCAGGAGCACATCCTACTACAGGAAGCTGATTGATCTGAAGTCCTGCATCTTTTGCAAGTTCAGCAGCCAGGATCATCATACGGGAGATATCTACGCAGGATCCCATATGAAGTACTGGTGGGATATCAGCCAGCTCACAGACACGTTTCAGACCTGCACCGCAGAGATCTCTTGCGGATTTGTCCATCAGACCAGCTTTAGCAGCTGCCTGTGCGGAACATCCGGAAGCGATGATAATGATATCATTTGCGATACACTTCTTCATCAGTTCGATATGTGCATAGTCAGGACGGATCTTAGGATTGTTACATCCAACCATAGCAACAGCACCACGGATAACACCGGAAGTGATGCACTCAAGTAATGGTTTGGTTGTTCCTGTTACGTCAACCTGAGAGTTTGTAACACCATCAAGAACTTTGACGATCGCTTCTACTGAGTAACCAACAGTAGCTTTCTGTTTCAGCTGCGGGATATGTACAAGCTCAGGTTTTCTGTTCTTGAAGTTATCGATAGCCATCTTAACGATTGCTTTTGCATTTTCTCCTGCTGTCTCAGCGTTGAATCTGATAAATTCAGAATCCGGCATCTGAGCGATCGGAGAAGTTGTAACAAATTTAGTATGGAAGCATTTGCTCAGAGGTCCTAATGCAGGGAAGATACACTGAACATCAACTACGATTGCCTCGCAGGCACCTGTCAGTACTACGTTCTCCTGCTGCAGGAAGTTACCAGCCATCGGAACACCACGACGCATAGCTACCTCGTTAGAAGTACAGCACACACCGGAAACGGTGATTCCTTTTGCTCCTACAGATTTTGCATAATCGATCATTTCTTTGCTGTCTGCATACTCACAGATCATCTCAGAAAGACTCGGATCATGTCCGTGTACAACAATGTTTACGTTCTCTTCAACCATTACTCCAAGGTTAGCCTCTGTATCAAGTGGCTTCGGAGTTCCGAATAATACATCAGAGAACTCTGTTCCCATCATGGAACCGCCCCATCCATCAGCCAGACCGCAGCGAATAGACTGTTTTACAAGTGCTTCCGGAAGAGATGAACATCCCATATGAGACATATGCAGGGAGCTTGCAACCTCACGGTCGATAGCACGTGGTGCGATTTCGTTCTCGATCAGTTTTTCTTTCTGTCCTGCAGGCATTCTGTCAAGGAATCTCTGATATCCGAACGGTTTACCATATTCCATAAGACCGATCTCAGCCATCTCATGAGCCAGATCATAGATATCCTTGCCTTCTGTTTCCACGCCCCACTCTTTAGCAATGCGAAGCAGTTTCTCAGGATCTTTTACCTGATAATTTCCGCCCTCTTTTGCACAGTACAGTGTATGGCAGATCTCACGACCATGATCGGAGTGAGTAGCTGCACCACCGGCTGTAAATTTAAGGAAGTTTCTTCCTACGATACCATGAGCATCACATCCGCAGATTCCTCTTGGAGCCTTCGGTGTAATACGACACGGTCCCATTGCACAGATACGGCAGCAGATACCCTGCTCACCGAATTTACAGTGCGGAGTCTGGTTCTTTGCACGGATCTGCCATGCATCTGCTCCTACCTTTGCACCTGTCTCGAGAAGACGGGCTGTAGCGGCTTCAAATTCCTCCACTGTAGTTAATTTGAATTCACTCATTATAGACCTCCTTTAATAGCACATCTATTTTTATTTTTCTTTTTATAATAAGCCCAGGGCAGGAACCCATCCCCACCCATGGGTTATTTTCTTTTTTAAAAAAAGGTTTATATTTCGTTATAAACCTAATTTATCAAAAATTTCAAAAGCTGCTTTTCTCATCGGATTATCCTCAGGAAGAGTAACGGTTGGTTTACCATCGCAGTCATATTCATAAACTGCCTCATCCTGTGGTACCACACCGATCAGATCGAGTCCCTGATTCCGGATTTCCTCAAGGATTCCTGAATTCAGTTCTGCTTTTGGCGCGCGATTGATAATAAGACCTACTCTGGAAGGTTTCATATCACATTCCTTAATAAGCTCTGCAATCCTGCCAACTGCCTGAACACCTCTTCTGGAACAATCGCTTACAAGAATTGCTGTCTCCATACTCGGAAGGATTCCTCTGCTGATGTGTTCCATTCCGGCTTCATTATCCACAACGATATACGGATAATTCTTCTGGTATTTGGCAAGCTGTGCCTGAAGCAGACCATTTACAAAGCAATAGCAGCCTTTTCCCTGGGTTCTTCCCATCACAAGAAGATCGTAATCATCTTCCTCAGCAAGAGCATCCTCGAAACGTACCTCTGCATAATCTGCCTTGGACATTCCTTTTGGAATCGGGCTTTTCTCTGTCATCTCGGCATGTGCGATCTCCTCACGGACATCGCCAAGAGTCGTATCTACTTCTACGCCAAGAACCTCGTTCAGATTTGAATTGGCATCTGCATCTACCGCCAGTACAGGTCCTTTTTTCTTTTCGCAGAGATACTGGATCAGCATTCCGCATAATGTAGTTTTTCCAACGCCGCCTTTTCCGGCGACTGCAATAACATGTGCCATAAAACGGGCACCTCCTGATTTAATATCTGTTATGCCGGCGCATAAGGGAGGTGCCTGATACTGTTCTGACACCTCCGCATCGTGCCGGAATTCTTATTTATTTCGTTAATGATTAGATAAGTGTACGAAGTCCGGATCTGTCAATGATCTCGGATACATCTTTCCATTTGTTTAATGCATAAAGATGGATACCGTCAACACCAAGAGCGCGATACTCATCGATCTGTCTGATGGTGTATTCGATTCCTTCTTCTTTGAATCGTTTAACCTTGTCCTCATAGAACATGTCAAATGGTTTACCATCAGCATCTTTAGCGTTAAACGGATTCGGGAACAGCCAGTTCCTGGAGATCAGCCTGCAAAGCTCACTGTCCATTACACAGCCGTTACGTGAAAGGGCCATATTAATGGTAGCTGCCTGATCCAAAATCGGCATTACGCCAACATCTACAGGCATTGTCACTCCAGCCTCGCGGATAGCGTCCAACCAGTATTTAAACTGTTCCATATCCCAGCAGAGCTGAGTCATGATATAATCAGCACCATTGTCCTGTTTCTGTCTCAAAACAGCAATGTCAGCATCCAAGCTTCTGCATGCGATATGGCCTTCCGGTGAACCGGCTACTGCAATCTCAAACTTATCGCCAAATTCATCACGGACAAATTTAACAAGGTCTGTCGCATAATTGAAGTCTCCGCAGGTCGTTGTCTCACCAAGCGGAATATCTCCGCGAAGTGCCAACATATGGTCAACGCCATCTGACAGATACCGTTCCAACTGCTGTCTGATTCCTTCTTTTGTGTTCTTGATCACTGTGAAGTGTGTTACAGGAATAGTTCCTGCGTTCCTGATCATCTGGCATACTTCCCTGTTGGCTCCGACATTTCCGCCGCCGGCACCGTATGTACAGGAAATATACTCCGGTCTATACTTCATGAGATGTTCAATGGTTCCCGGCAGGTTTGCCATACCTTTTTCTGTCTTTGGCGGAAAAAGTTCAAAGGAAAGCAGCATTTTTTCTCTCATTGCTTCAGATAATTTCATTGATCGTCCTCCACGTATTTGTATCAGTCACACTGCAGTTTCACGATGCTGTTTGCAAGATCCACCATAAGGATACTGCCTTCTACCACGCGCTCATCTCCCATGATATCACGAAGGATCAATTTATTTCCGTCTACATCGATCCGGCTTACATTCTTAAAAATTACAGAATTATCTTCTTCCTTATATACTGTTGCAAGACACATAATCATTCCTCCAAATAAGTGGCGTCATTTAACCACTATGCTGTCAAAACTATTCTGTCAGTTTTTATTTCAACTCTTCCTTAACAAGTGTAAGGGCAAGTCCAAGCCTCATATTACCTTTCTGAAAATCTGCTACTGCCTCTTTGATCGTCTTAGCAGCTGCATCCATGTTAAGCTTCTTAAGATTGTCAGCCATCTGATCAAGTTCTGCAGCATGATGCTCGTTATGCTGCAGCATATAGGTAAGAAGTGCTACAGTCTCATTCTTGCAGTCACCATTCTCACAGGAACCGCAGTGCCCATCACCGTGTGTATGACAATGGCTGTCTCCTTCCGCATGGCTATGTGTATGGCTGTGAGTCACACCATCCTCATGGGTGTGCTCATGTGTATGTTCATGGCTATCTGCATGTCCATGCTGAACAAGATTGCCATTCTCATCTTTGATTAAATGCATAAATACCCCTTTCCTGTATCCGCCGGGCGGACACTCTCATGACAAGAATTTATCAATTAAATTTATTATACATCTTTTCACTGTTATTATCAAGAAAATAATTATAAAATATAGCCAAAATTATATGCTGTTTTTCCTATTTTTCCAAAAACTTTGACAGTAAATTAACTCGATTGTTTCATTTTTAACGAAGTTAGTCTCTTCAAACCACAACTCATTACCCAGTCTGCGCGTCTGTCCAACTCTAAGCTTTATCACTTTTGTAATATAATTGATGTGATTCTTTCATATTTTTGTGCTATAATAGCAAAAGCATGGAAAGCAGAACATACAAGGAGGAATTATTTTGAAAGAAACTGTTTTTCTGAACAACGACAGAGAAATGCCTCTTCTGGGGCTTGGCGTATACAAGTTGCCCGATGACGTACAGGCCGAAGCAGCAGTCACTTCTGCTATTTCCGCCGGCTACCGCATGATCGATACCGCTTCTGTTTATAAAAATGAAGAAAGCGTTGGACGTGCCATTGCCAAATGCGGAGTTCCCAGAAAGGATCTTTTCATCACCAGCAAGATCTGGAACAATGCGCAGCGTCTCGGCGATGTCCAGGGAGCTTTTTCCCGTAGCCTCGACCGTCTGAAAGTCAGTTATGTAGATCTCTATCTGATACACTGGCCGGTTCCCGGCTGCTACCTGAGCACCTGGAAAGAGCTGGAATCCATTCTGGAGTCCGGACGTGCTTTAAGTATCGGTGTCAGTAATTTTGATATCCGGCATCTGGAAGAGCTTCGTAAGATATCCGGGATCATTCCTGCTGTAAACCAGATCGAGTGCCATCCTTTGTGTTATCCTGCTGAACTGATCGAATACTGCAAGGCTTTCGGTATTCAGGTACAGGCTTATGCTCCTCTGGCAAGAGGTGCATATTTTGACAATGATGTAATGTGTGTTCTGGGGACCAAATATGCCAGGACACCTGCACAGATCGGGCTTCGCTGGGCAATACAGAAGGGAATTTCTGTTATTCCGAAATCCATCAACCCGGAACGCATCCGCAGTAACGGAAACATCTTTGACTTCAATATCGAGGATGAAGATATGGCGATCATCGATACATTGAACGAAGATCTGCATACTTCTCATGTTCCGGAAGATCTCCGTGATATTCAGTTTTAATTTCCATATTAATGAAAAAAAAGATATCTGTCAGATCATAAATGATCTTCTGGCAGATATCTTTTTATTTTTCTTTTCAGTTGATACGGCGATCCTGTTATTCCCTGCTTAGCATTTCACATATCTGAAATCTGGAAATATTTAACTGATCCGCTCACACTTTTTCCCACGGAAGCATGGGTGTTTCCACTTTTTTATCACGCAGCATCAGGTCCATTACTGCTTCCGCTGCTGATTTTCCTTCAAACAGTACGCGGTTCACTTCTGTTATGATCGGCATCTCCACCTCATATTTCTCTGCAAGTTCTCTTGCAGCTCTCGCGGAATAAACGCCTTCCACAACCATCTGCACTTCTTTCATAGCTTCTTCCATAGTATATCCCTGGCCGATGAGGTATCCGGCTTTTCGATTGCGGCTATGCTTACTTGCACAGGTTACGATCAGATCACCGATCCCGGACAGGCCGTAAAAGGTTTCCATCTGTGCACCCATTTTTTGACCAAGTCTTCCTATCTCCGTGATTCCCCTGGTGATCAGTGCTGCCTTAGTGTTATCTCCATATCCAAGACCGTCTGCAGTACCTGCTGCCAGTGCGATCACATTTTTCAGTGCTCCGCCAAGCTCTACCCCAAGGATATCCGGCGTTGTATACACACGGAACACAGGACTCATAAAAATACTCTGAAGGTATTCCGCAGTTTCTTGTGTATGTGCGCTGATCACACAGGTTGTAGGAAGTCCGCGCCCTACTTCTTCCGCATGGCTTGGACCGGAAAGTACAGCTACATTTCCCTGCGGGATCTCTTCTTCGATCACCTCACTGAGGGTTTTCAGTGTCTTTTCCTCGATGCCTTTTGCAACATTGACGATCTTCTGATCCTTGCAGACAAACGGTGCCATTTTGTGTGCAGTACTCCGGATATACGGGGAGGCTACTGCCAGAATTGTTACATCCACATCCTTAAGCGCACGCTCCATATCAGTCAGGACATCGATCTCATCCGGAAGCCGTACCCCAGGAAGCCTGTCAGGATTTTCTCTTTTTTCCCGGAGTTTCCGGGCATTCTCCGGTCTCGCTGACCAAAGAAGGACTTCATGGCCATTATTATGCAACAGGAGTGCCAGGGCTAATCCCCAGCTTCCCGAACCCAGTACGCTGATTTTTGCCATAAATCTTACCTCTTATTTTTTATTCTTACTGCTTAAAAACACCTTATTCTCTGTTCCGCGAAGCAGTCTTACAATGTTTGCTCTGTGTCTGTAGAACGCCATCGCTGTAAGAACTGCCATCACAATATAAAGTTCAATGGTATGCGGCTGATCCATTCCATATTTCCCCATATGCCCAAAAACAAGGACCAGGATAAAA
Organism: Blautia sp. 2227st1_G12_2227SCRN_220401; assembly: GCF_039062885.1. Lineage (NCBI taxonomy): Bacteria > Bacillati > Bacillota > Clostridia > Lachnospirales > Lachnospiraceae > Blautia > Blautia sp. 2227st1_G12_2227SCRN_220401. The sequence continues at coordinate 127,843 of NZ_JBCLNI010000007.1, forward strand.
GCAACCGCATATGCACTGAGAGAACAAAGCGACACATAATGAGTTGTAAAGAACAGCGCAAAAAAGACAACTGCACATACAATAAATATCCGCCAGTCAAAAGCAATGATCATGCCCACAGAAGCAGCAATTCCCTTTCCGCCGCGAAATTCCATGGAAATCGGAAAATTGTGTCCAAGGATACATCCCAATGCTGCATAAAGAGTAAGAAGCGGAAGGATACCATTCATGGAATTTCCATAAACCATTCTCACGATCACGATGGCCAGTACACACTTCAGGCAGTCTCCCAACAGGGTGATTGCTCCCGCCTTCTTTCCAAAAGTACGAAAGGCATTCGTAGTCCCCGCATTCCCGCTGCCATGCTCTCTGATATCTGTCTTGTGGACTTTTCCAATAATATAGCCTGTCTGAAAAAGCCCGCATGCATAACCGATAACAAGACAAATAATTCGTTCCATACTTTTATTCCTTTTCCCCGCGCTCGCGGATGATAAATTTCAGGGAAGTTCCGGAAAATCCAAATGCATCCCTGATCTTGTTCTCCAGATATCTTACATAGGAGAAATGCATCAGTTCCTTGTCATTGACAAAGATAACAAATGTCGGCGGTTTTACCGCAACCTGTGTCATATAGAAGATCTTCAGTCTTCTTCCTCTGTCAGACGGCGGCTGCTGAAGAGCCACTGCCTCAGAAAGGATCTCATTAAGAACACCGGTCTGGATACGAAGTGTCTGATTTTCGATAACTGTATCGATATTCTCGAAAAGTTTCGGAAGTCTCTGACCTGTTTTTGCAGAGATAAAGATAATCTGTGCATATGGCATAAAGGAAAGGATCTGGCGGATCTTTTCTGTATGCTTGTAAATGGTCTTATCATTTTTCTCAATGGCATCCCATTTATTTACAGCTACAATAATACCTTTTCCTCTGTCATGAGCGATTCCCGCGATCTTAGCATCCTGCTCGGTAACGCCCTCGGAAGCATCGATCACAACTACAACCACATCTGCTCGCTCTACAGCTGTCACAGTACGGATAACACTGTAGCGCTCGATTTCTTCTTTTACCTTACCCTTGCGGCGAAGGCCTGCGGTATCGATAAAAATATAATCTTTTTTGTTCCAGGTGACCTTTGTATCAATAGCATCACGTGTAGTTCCTGCAATATTGGATACGATCACACGTTCTTCTCCAAGAAGTTTATTGATCAGAGAAGATTTTCCCACGTTCGGTTTTCCTACAATGGCGATCTTCGGGATATCATCCTGATCTTCCTCTTCACTCTTATCCGGGAACTCTTTGATCACCTCATCCAGCATGTCTCCAAGACCTTGTCTGTTAGCTGCGGAGATCGGGATCGGTTCTCCGATTCCAAGATTGTAAAACTCATATACGTCCATCATATATTTCTGGTGGCTGTCTACCTTGTTAACTACAAGACGTACCGGCTTGCCGCTGCGGCGGAGCATGTCTGCTACCTTAGCATCAGAATCCACAAGACCCTGGCGTACATCTGTGATAAAAATGATCACGTCTGCCGTATCAATGGCGATCTGTGCCTGCTCTCTCATTCTGGAGAGGATGATATCACTGCTGTCCGGCTCGATTCCACCTGTATCGATCAGGGTGAATGTCCTGTCAAGCCATGTGACATCTGCGTAAATCCTGTCACGGGTTACTCCCGGTGTATCCTTTACTATGGAAATATTATCACCTGCCAGAGCATTAAACAGAGTGGACTTACCTACATTAGGCCTTCCCACTATCGCTACTACTGGTTTGCTCATAAATCTGTCTCCTTCTTGTTTGTTTATGTTCCGGAGGATTGATCACGGCTTCCACCAGATCACGTCCTCCTGTGTCTACGATTACAATTTCTGTGTTCAGTGCTTCCGAAAGTTCTTCCAGTGTCATGTCATCCAGAAAAATCTCCTCATCACCTTTCAGCATACTGCACGGGATCAGAAGTTTTTCTCCCAGATTAAGGCCGGAAAGCTGTTCTTTCAGATCCTGTCCGGTGATCAGACCGGACACCGTGATCTTTTCGCCGAAAAAGCGATTCTCGATGGTTGTGACCGGAATCTGCACATTGGGAAATTTTTTCTTGATTTCTTCTATATAGCGGGCAATAAAAGGCGCCGCCAGTTTTCCTGTGGCGATCCTTCCTGTCACTTTACGGTCGTCACCGGTAAGTTCCTTAAGTGTTTCCTTTACTTCGGTTTCCAGAAGTCTTAACATTCCCACGCCATTTTCAAGCTGCAGATATCCGTCGTATTCCTCCTCACAGGGAAGCTCCCTTCCTGCCAAAATATACCACTCATCCGAAGCATGGATAAAATGAATCCCGTACTTCTCCATCATGATTTTCTGCCAGCGTTGGATCTGACTCAGGACTTTTTCGGCATCTTCTTTATTAAAAGACTCCAGAGGATAAAGGCCCTCTCTGTATTTGGTAAGTCCTACCGGTACAACAGAAACGCTCTGAAGGACCGGTGCGTAAGCGGCAAGCTTCTCAAGGCTGTATTCCAGCTCATCCCCGTCATTAACACCTTTACACAGTACGATCTGTCCGTTCATGGTGATCCCTGCGTTATACAGCATATCCACCTTCTCCAGGGCCTTTCCTGCAAAGCGGTTATGCAGCATTTTGCACCGGAGTTCCGGATTCATTGCCTGGAACGAAATGTTGATCGGTTCCAGATGATAGCGGATCACACGCTCAATATCCTTCTCACTCATGTTGGTAAGCGTCACATAATTTCCCTGAAGAAAGGAAAGCCTGGAATCGTCATCCTTAAAATACAGCGTCTCACGCATATCCGGCGGCATCTGGTCAATAAAACAGAACATGCACTTATTTGAACAGGAACGATAGTCATCCATCAGTCCCCCGTTCTCAAATTCTATTCCAAGGTCTTCCTCATATTCCTTCTCTACCTCCAGCTCCCACTCTTCGCCATCGGGCTTCTCTACCAGAAGCACCACAAGCTCTTCATTCATGAGATACCGGTAATCGAAGACATCCTCCACAGGCTGACCGTTTACAGACACAAGTCTGTCCCCTGGTTCCAGCCCCAGCTCCTCGGCAATACTGTCGGGCAGCACCCTGGAAATCATATGCTTTCTTAATTTCATCATTATCTCCCTTTTCTATCCCGTATATAATAACAACTTTGGTTCCAAAAATCAACACTTTGAGAAAACACCTTGACTGACACGTGCGTCTGATGTTATAAATAGACTGAGAATTTTTTTATGACATACACTTAGGAGGAATATTATGCCAAACATAGAATTGCTGGAGAAGTCTATGCCTGTTGCCCCGATCCGAATCGCTGCACTTGCCGGATGCCGCGAACTGGCCGAGGAGGTTGACAAAAAGCTGGTTAAATTCCGTAAAGAACTTGTAGCAGCCAAGAAATCCACCATTATTCCACAGGGCTATGCAGAGAAATCTTTCCTTGTAGACTGCGAATGCCCACGTTTCGGAACCGGTGAAGGTAAAGGTTACATCAAAGAATCCGTTCGTGGTACAGACCTTTACATTATGGTAGATGTGACCAATTACAGCCTTACTTACAGCGTATGCGGCCACGAGAACCACATGTCTCCGGACGATCATTACCAGGATCTGAAGAGAATTATCTCCGCAGCCACCGGTAAAGCACACCGTATCAACGTTATCATGCCATTCCTTTACGAGGGACGTCAGCACAGACGTACCAAGAGAGAATCTCTTGACTGTGCACTTGCACTTCGCGAGTTAAGTGCTATGGGCGTTTCCAACATCATTACTTTTGACGCTCATGACCCACGTGTACAGAACTCTATCCCGCTGAAGGGCTTTGATAACTTTTTCCCAACATACCAGTTCCTGAAAGCTCTGGTCAAAAATGTCCCTGATTTCAAGCTTGACAATGATCATCTCATGATCATCAGTCCGGATGAAGGTGCCATGTCCCGTGCTGTATACTTCTCCAATATCCTTGGAGTCGATATGGGTATGTTCTACAAACGCCGTGATTACTCCACCGTTGTCAACGGAAAGAACCCGATCGTTGCTCACGAATTCCTCGGAGATTCCGTAGAGGGCAAAGACGTTGTCATCATCGACGATATGATCTCCTCCGGAGAAAGTATGCTGGATGTTGCCCGTCAGCTCAAAGAGCGTAAAGCCGGACGTGTATTCGTCTGCACAACCTACGGTCTGTTTACAGATGGCGTAGCCAAATTTGATGAATATTACGAAAAAGGCTGGCTGGACAGAGTCATCACAACCAACCTTAACTATCGTATTCCTGAGCTTCTTGACCGCCCATACTATATCGAAGCAAACATGAGCAAATATCTTGCAAGTATCATCGATATCATCAATCATGATGTATCTGTCGAGAAGGTTCGTTCCAGCAACGAAAAGATCATGAATCTCATGAAAAAAGTCAACGAACAGTAATAAATGCTCCCAGGTTTCCACGTTTTCCGTGAGAAGCCCTGTGTGAATAAAGAAAGAGCGGATTACAGCAGGTGCAGATGCCCGGCATTGAGATCCGCTCTTCTTTTATGCCTGCATCCAGAAAGATCCTTCGGTTCGCCTCCCACAGATTCAGCTGGTATTTCCCATCTGGTTTTCTGTAAAAAAGCACATCCCAGTATTTTTCTTCAAACGCCTCTCTAAACTGATCGATCACATCTTCACTGACTTCATAGCAATCCTGACAGATAGAAGGACCAATGGCTGCATAAAGCTCTGAAGGATCTGTCTGAAATTCCTCAGTCATCTTCTCCACCGTCACTTTTCCGATCTTTCCTACAGTACCTCTCCAGCCGGAATGAGATAATCCCACAGCTCTATGTACCGGATCTATAAAGAAAAGTGGTACACAGTCCGCATAAAACGTTGCCAGCACCAGTCCCGGCACATTGGTGATCATTCCATCCACATCTGTATAAGGTCTTGGTTTTGTGATCCCATTTCCTCTGTCTTCTTCCGTGACCACACGTACATTGGTGGTGTGTGTCTGATCAGAGGTTACGATATCTTCCATGGAAAATCCCATAGCAGCAGAAAGTCTGCGGTAATTTTCCCGCACCGCAGACTCTTCATCCCCTCTTGTGAAGCTTAAGTTCATAGATTCATAAATCCCCTGGCTTACTCCTCCCAGGCGGGTACTGAAGCCATGTACGATCCCGGGAAATTTCTCAAAAGCAGGATATGTAAGCCAGGTAACCTTGTTCTTCTGATTTACATTCATTAGCTGTTTATCTTTATACCATTTTATTTTCATCTTATGTGACCAGTCCTTTCAACTGCAAAAATCAAAAGCATTTTTTATCCAGTGGATGTTCTCTCCATCAATTCCTACTACGTCAAAACGGCAGGGAGGCAGCTCCCGGTATCCATGTGCAATCAGATAAAACATTGCCACTTTGCTGATGATCCTCTGTTTTTCTCTCCCTACCGCTGAAAAAGGACTTCCACTCTTTCCGTTCTTTCTGTATTTCACTTCAATAAACACCAGATATCTTCCATCCTGCGCAACAAGATCGATCTCACCACTTCGGCAGCGAAAATTTCTTTCCTTGATCTGCAGCCCCTTTTCTTGCAGGAACGCTGCAGCAATTCCTTCATAATAGCTGCCCTTCTGTCTTCTATTTTCCTTCAGATAAACAAAACCTTTCTGTTTTTGATGTCGGTATCTTAAGTATTTTTATACAAAATGTGTGATAAACGTTTTTCTATGTATCGGACTTGGTCCATATTTCTTCAGTGCTTCAATATGCGCTGCAGAACCATATCCTTTATTGGAGGCAAATCCGTATTCCGGAAGAACCTTATCATATTCTTCCATCATCCGGTCTCTGGTCACTTTGGCAACAATACTTGCTGCCGCAATGGATACACTTTTTGCATCACCTTTGATGATGGGTACCTGCGGAATCTGGATTTCCGGTATGGTAACCGCATCGTTCAAAAGCAGCTGCGGCTGTACAGAAAGCCTGCTCACTGCCTGACGCATTGCCTCATAGGTTGCCTGCAGGATATTGATCTCATCAATCCTCTCCGGACTTGCCATTCCAATTCCAACAGAAACTGCTCCCTCCAGGATCACATCGTACAATTCTTCTCTCTTCTTAGCTGTAAGCTTTTTAGAATCATTCAGCCATAAAATATCGCAGTCTTTCGGAAGGATCACCGCACAGGCGACTACCGGTCCGGCAAGAGGGCCTCTTCCCACCTCATCGATCCCGCAAAGATATCCAAGATGCTCATATTCATGTTCATATTTCTTCATGCTCTCTGTACGTACACGCTCATCCTCCAGAGCCTGAAGCTTTTTGTGATACTGCTGGATCAGTTTCTGTACACCGCTTCTCTCATCATTTTCATAATGACGAAAAAGGGCGTTATATTCGCCCTCCTTCGCTGACGCAAAACGCGCCTTAATATCTTTCATTGTTTCCATTACGCTTCCTCCGGTCCTTTTGGAAACTCCAGAGTCACTTTTCCCAGTTTTCCGGAACGAAATTCTTCCAGCAAAAGGCGGGATGCTTTCTCATAATCAAGCTCTTCGCCCTTTTTCAGACATCCTCTTGCTTTCGCAACTGCAGTAAGGATATCCAGCGGTTTCAGCTCTTCTTCTACATTGTATCTCTCTCTGATCGCTGCCGGATAAAACTCCTGCAGATATCCGATCAGACCCAGGGCAAGTTCTTCGATGTTCAGAATATCGTCCTTGATCGAACCGATATAGGCAAGACGCATTCCAACTTCCTGATCTTCAAATTTCGGCCAGAGAATTCCAGGGGTATCCAGAAGCTCCACACTTTTATTCAGACGTATCCACTGTTTTCCTTTTGTAACTCCTGGTTTATTACCGGTCTTGGCACAGGCTTTTCCTGCAAAGGTATTGATAAATGTTGATTTTCCAACATTAGGGATTCCTGCAACCATCGCACGTACTGGACGGTTTTTGATTCCTCGTCTCCGGTCTCTCTCTGTCTTTTCCTTACATGCCTCTGTGATTGCCGCAGAAACGGCCTTCATAGATCCCTTATTGCGGGAATCAATACTTACCGCATAGATTCCTTTTTCTTTGAAATATTCCATCCAGACACGGTTCTGTCTCTCATCGGCAAGATCTGCTTTGTTGAGAAGGATCATACGCGCCTTGTTTTTTCCCAGCTCATCAATATCCGGATTTCGGCTGGAAAGAGGAACTCTTGCATCTACAAGCTCAATGATCAGATCGATCAGCTTGATATCTTCCTGCATCTGACGCTTCGCCTTCGTCATATGGCCTGGATACCACTGTACGTTCATAATTCACCTCATTTATCTATACTTTAATCTATTTACTTTGATCTATTTTATAAAACCTATTTTATTTTTCGGAGAAACTGTAAACCAAACTTTCCCGACAATGTACTTCTTACTGATATTTCCGATATCGCTGAAGCGGCTGTCCTCACTGTTATTGCGATTATCACCAAGGACAAAATATTCCCCGCTTTCCAGAGTTATAGCACTATTTGCAAGTCCTCCATCTGTCATATCCTGATAAGCTCCGTTTTCTTCATAAACCTTGCCGTTGATATAGATCTTCCCGTCTTTAACCTGAACAGTCTCCCCGGGAAGGCCGATCACACGTCGGATATGCAGGGCTGCCGAGTCACTGGCGCTTGTTTTAAAAACGATCACATCTCCACGTTTTGGTGAACTGACCTTATATAAAGCCCTGTTTACAAAAAACTTTTCACTTACAGAATACGTAGGTTCCATGGCACTTTCCTGCAATGTCACAGTCTGAAATGCAGAGATTGCAACCAGCACAGCAAAAACCAGGGTCACAATAATTTCAAACACCCATTTCACGATTCCTCTTGTCCTGTCATCACGAAGCTTCTCCCTTGCTTCGGAAACAGCTCTGTTTTCCTTCAGATTTTCGATATTAATCTTCTTATTTAATCCCATATTCTATCCCCTGTATGTGTCTTTACACGCATACGCACTGATGTAAAAAGAGGGACAATAGCAAATGTTATTGTCCCTGCCTCTTTACTTATGAAATTATTTTACAAGCTCTTTAACCTTAGCTGCTTTACCTACACGATCTCTCAGGTAGTTCAGTTTCGCACGGCGTACTTTACCATGACGGATAACCTCAACCTTAACTACATGTGGGGAATGAAGCGGCCATGTTTTCTCAACACCAACACCGTTGGAGCTCTTTCTTACTGTGAAAGTCTCTCTTGTGCTTCCACCCTGTCTCTTAAGTACTGTACCCTCGAAGATCTGAACACGCTCACGTGTTCCCTCTTTGATCAGTGCGTGTACTCTTACAGTGTCTCCTACGCGGAACTGCGGTACTTCAGCTTTCAGCTGAGCGGACTCAATGTTCTTAATAATTTCGTTCATTTCTTTCTCTCCTTAATTATACTGGATGTTCTTAATACACATATGGTAACAGAGGACCATCTTTTTTCACAACATATGTGATTATACACTAGATAACTTCTCATTGCAAGGACTTTTTTTCCGGATTTTCGATGGCTTTTACCAGCAAAGGACCTCATGTCCTGTTTCTGTAACAAGGACCATGATCTCCCACTGTGCCGATGGCAGACCATCCTCTGTCCTCACTGTCCAGTCATCGATCTCATCTGTATAGATTTCATCAGATCCCATATTGACCATTGGTTCAATAGTAAAGATCATTCCGGGTACCATGAGTACACCTGTATCTTCCTTAGATGTGTAGCTTACCCATGGATCTTCATGAAACTCAAGACCTACACCATGTCCGCCAATTTCTCTCACAACTGTATAGCCGTTTTCCACTGCATGTTTGTGTACAGCACTTCCCATATTTCCGATCGGTGTCCATGGTTTTACCTGTTCAAGGCCAAGCTCTATGCATTCTTTTGTCACACGGACAAGCTTCTCCTTCTCCGGACTTACCTGTCCAATACAGAACATACGGGAGGAATCAGAAAAATATCCCTGATAAATGGTGGATACATCTACATTGACAATATCACCTTCTTTTAAGACAATTTCTTCATCCGGGATTCCGTGGCATACTACCTCGTTGATAGATGTACATACGCTTTTTGGAAAACCTTCATAATTAAGTGGTGCCGGAATTCCGCCATGACGTACTGTTTCTTCATGTACCCAGTCATCAATCTGCTGTGTCGTCACGCCTGGTCCGATATGCTCTGCAACATAATCAAGAACTGCAACATTGATCTTGCAGCTCTCTTTGATCTTCTCGATCTGTGCAGGTGTCTTGATCAGATCATGGTCAAGAACTGCATACCCCTTCTTTTTCATGAGTTCCATTTTTTCATCAAATGCTTCATGACATTTTTTATATTTTTTTCCGCTTCCACACCAGCAGGGATCATTTCGTTCAATTTTTTTAGACATCTTTTTCTTCTGCCACTCAAAATATGTGTAAATATACTCACATCGAGATAACGTAGACTCTCACGAGTTCTACTTACTGCTTCACCGTGTATGTTTTTGATTGACCGAAATCATATCTACTCACAAGTTCTTGTACACTCCGCAGTCGTAAATTCCCGAAAATAGCCTTCGGTACATACTTACGTTTGCGTTTTAGTTATGCAACTTCGTAAGTTATTGCATCTCTCAAATTAAGTGCAGCATTGAGATCTCTGTCTTCGACATAACCGCAACTGCATTTGAATATTCTATCTGAAAGCTTTAAATCTTTTTTGATAGCGCCACAGCAATGACAGGTTTTAGATGATGGATACCATCTATCTACTATTCGAAGTTCGATCCCATTTTCATTGCATTTGATTTGCAGCTTTGTTCTAAATTCATAAAACTTTTGTGATGCAACTGCTTTTGAAAGATGTCGATTCTTCATCATACCATTTACATTTAAGTCCTCGATCGTTATATAAGATGGCTTGGTTTTCACTATCTCAGTGATTGTCTTGTTAATGTAATCAGTACGGATATTATCTATCTTATGATGAAGTTTCTGTACCTTGAGTTTTTGTTTTTGTATATTCGCCCTTTGAGTGACTTCTCCTTTCTTTAGATTTTCATACTTACGGGAGAGACATCTCTGTTCCCGAATAAGTTGTTTCTCAAGCTTTTTCAGTCTTGCTGACTTGTTGATGTTCTTATAAGTCTTACCATTAGAAACAATGACAAAATCCTTTAATCCCAAGTCTATGCCAATTCCTGCATTGGAATTATCAGCAATCTTGTTATCAGAAATTTCTACAAGAACTGAAACATAGTATCTGTCAGCTTTCATTGAGACCGTGCCACTTTTAACCACATATCCGTCTTTAGTTGTTGGAATATATCCTTTTTCTTTGATACGGACCCAACCAAGTGACGGAATATTGATTCTATGCCTTTCGCAACGACAATCCTTTGGATTATTCTTTACAAAATACATCTTTACATCAGATCTGCCTTTCTTTTTGAACTTAGGAAAAGCACTCTCGTGATTGAAAAATCTTGTAAAAGCAGTTTGTCCATTATTTACTGATTGTGTTACTGCTTTTGAATAAGCTTCCTTGATCCACGAATACTCCGGATGCTCAGAAAGATATTCATTGTTAAGCCAGACTCTAAACCTGTTACTGCTCATAAACTTTTCACCGTTGTTGTAAAGTTCTTTATTATGGGCAAGATAGAAATTATAAATAAATCTACAAGTTCCTATCGTCTTATGAATCTTGACTTTCTGTTCCTCTGACGGATTTATTTCCGTCTTGAAGCTCTTTAGCAATTTCCACATCCCTTTCTATTTGTTTTTTATACTTACGAAGTCCGTACAACCTGCAAAAGAACACATGGAGTATTGAAACAATATCCTGCACGAGGTTTTGATTTTTTGTTCCATCACTTCATCTAATAATTCGTTCCACTTTTTACGATTGTAATTAAGGCCACTTCCATAATCTTCAATACACTGGTCTACAATAATACCTTTGGCATTACAAAACTGTCGTAAAAATGCAACCTGATTTTGTAAATCATCTTTTTGATTTCTTGTAGATACCCTGGCATAAATAACTACCTGACGTTGGTCATCTTCAGTACTTATTCCTTTGAATTGCAGATATTGGTCATAAGTGTAATAACGTCTATCAGTTGGAGTTCGGTTTGCCTTTAGAGTTCCGTCTCTATCCCAACGCTGTAATGTTTTTACAGATACACCTAACAGTTCAGCAAAATCTTTTGGCTTGTAATTTGTGATATTTGATGTGTTCATAATAATTTACTCTTTCTTTTGAGTACTTTTAAACACATTTGATCACATTAGTCAACAAATTTGATTACTTAAGATATTCTCCTTTTCGCAACTGTATGGCTGCTTTTTCTTTTGTATTTTATATGTTCAGATATGTTATATCTGTCTGAAATATTTTAACCGAATCAAAGAAGTCTCCTATGTGGTTGCGAAAAGCAATAAACTGTAGGTGGGGACTTGCCTTCATCCGTTTGAATGGGAAATTATTCCGCCTGATTATCATAGCACAACTTTCTTTAGGTGAAAAGTATTCTTTGTGTTTTTGGTTTGTTTTATATAACTTTTTGTGATTTTTCAATAAAAAAAGATCGTAGTAGCTTGAACGATCTATTTTTATTTATGTGTCTGTATTAATTATTTTTCGGTGGCTGCAGATTGTCGGTTTCCACCAGTTGCCATTATTCGCATTCGCCCAAGTGCACGGGATACTGCCGGAATAGAAATTACTACGATCGTCAGTACACCTTCCAGAAGAATATAACTGTAATTGTAAATAATCGGATACAAAGCTGTCAGAGACTTCGGGAAATTATCCGGCATATAATCCATCCAATAAAGATATCCGCCAAGTGCATGGAATGCCCCTCTTGCCAGAATTGCTAGTATGTATGCTTTAAGAAGACCATGTTTTCTGGATTTTGTAAATAATCCGGAAAGCCCCATGGCTCCAAATGCCAGAATGTAATCACAGCATACCTGAAAAAATGAAAGGACATATGGCTCCTGGAGGAACTGAAAAATCCCATATACAAGACCGGTAAGAATTCCTACCTTAATGCCATACCAGTAACCGATCAGAACAATAAACAACATACTGAACAAGGTCACAGATCCGCCAAATGGCAGTTTAAATATCTTAATGTAGGAAGTTACATATGCAAGTGCCAATGCTACTGCACAGGTAACCAGCTGCTGTGTGGTAAATTTTAATGCAGATGTGTTTTTCTGAAGTAATACTGCTACCAGAATTATCAAAATCAGGACTGCAATAACAGATACGGCATATCCTGCCGTTGTGAGACCGCCTTCGGCAGTCACAAGAAAATTAAACATACTCTTTTCTTTCCTCCTTACGATTAAATTGCCCAAATCAAGTTCAAAGGTCAAAGCCTGCACCTCCTCACAGCCTGGTCAGGCTCCTTGGTCTTACCTATTGTAGCATATGGAAAAAGAGATGTAAATGGTGGGAGATGTATGATTATATATAATAAAAACAGGAGAAAAATCCATGTACTGATTTTTCTCCTGCTTTCCTCTTTCCCTTTGTACCTTAAAAACTACATACATGCTTTGTTGATGGTTAATCAAACTTTTTGAATCAAATTTAACCTGCGTACCGATACTACAGCGGGGGGTATCCCCGCTTCCTCGGCTTGTTGGTCAAGCCCTCACCCGATTAGTAACAGTCAGCTCCATGTGTTACCACACTTCCACCTCTGCCCTATCTACCTCGTCGTCTTCAAGGGGGTTTACTTCATAAGAATGGGATATCTCATCTTGAGGGGGGCTTCACGCTTAGATGCCTTCAGCGTTTATCCCTTCCGGACTTGGCTACCCGGCCATGGCTTTGGCAAGCCAACCGGTCCACCAGCGGTCCGTCCATCCCGGTCCTCTCGTACTAAGGACAGCTCCTCTCAGATATCCTGCGCCCACGCCGGATAGGGACCGAACTGTCTCACGACGTTCTGAACCCAGCTCGCGTACCGCTTTAATGGGCGAACAGCCCAACCCTTGGGACCTACTACAGCCCCAGGATGCGATGAGCCGACATCGAGGTGCCAAACCACTCCGTCGATGTGAACTCTTGGGAGTGATAAGCCTGTTATCCCCAGGGTAGCTTTTATCCGTTGAGCGATGGCATTCCCACTTAATACCACCGGATCACTAAGCCCTACTTTCGTACCTGCTCCACCCGTCGGTGTCGCAGTCAAGCTCCCTTCTGCCTTTGCACTCTTCGAATGGTTTCCGTCCATTCTGAGGGAACCTTTGGGCGCCTCCGATACCCTTTCGGAGGCGACCGCCCCAGTCAAACTCCCCGCCTGGCATTGTCCCACCGCCGGATTACGGCGGCTGGTTAGAAGCCCAATATCACAAGGGTGGTATCCCAACAGCGGCTCCGCGGCAACTGACGTTACCGTTT